>JADLHE010000369.1 GCA_020848965.1 Saprospiraceae bacterium | reverse complement strand
TTGGGGGCTATGTTTAATTCAAAAGCCTGCCCATGCTTTGATTTAACCTCATCCACGGGCAGGGCTTCTTCCCGACCCCGCCAAGTGGCCCCGCCCCTCGTGGTCACCCAAACGTCGCCAGCGGTGTAGGGGTTGAAGAATACCCGCTTCGGCCTTGGGAACGGGAAAGCCTCCACCCTCGTGAAATCGGGGGCAGCCTCGTTCAGGTTATTGGTGTAAAAAAGCCCCTCCATCTCCACGGTCAGGTACATAATCCACGGCAGGGCAGGGAAAATCGTGGCACTTTCGGTGCGCTCGTGCGCAAAGATGCGCTCCCAGGTCAGCCCACGGTCACGGGTGCGGTAGAGGCCGCCGTTGCCCTCGTTGTTGGGGCCGGGGAAGGTGGTGAAGCGCCCCCAAACCGTGGCGTACCAAGTGTTTTGGCCGAAATCCAGCGGGTCAATGATGAGGTCTTTGGTATAGTACATCATGCTGGGGGCCGTGCGGTCGAGCCAAGTATCGCCGCCGTCGGGGCTGTAAAACACGCCGCTGCTGGGGGTGAGCGTCACCCCATCTTCGAGGGCACGGGCGCTGAAGGTGACGACGACCCCGCCATTGCGCAGCAGCCGGATATTGTAAGGATGCCCCTCCGTGCGGGCAGGCAATTCCAGTTTCGTCCAAGTCTGGCCGCCGTCGAGGCTGCGGAAAATGCCGCCCTCCTCGTGGTGTACCACGCTGGCAAAGAGCCGCTGCGGGTCGTCCTCGTCCTGCGCCAGCCACACGACGGGGTGGTTGAAATCGTGGAGGGTGTCCCAAGTCAGGCCACGGTCGGTGGAGTGCAGCACCATGCCGTCTGCCCCCTCCATGCTGGCGTCGGTGATGCGGCCGTGGTACATATCGTTTATCTCTGCCACGGCCCCGTACAATTCCGACGGGTTTTCGGGGTGTTGCAGCAGCATGTACCAATTGTTGAAGGCCACGTTGCCCCACGGGAAAAACAGGTTGCGGGCAAAGCTCCAAGTGTCGCCGCCGTCGGTGCTGTACTGGTTGCCGATGTCGGTGCAGCCAGCAAAAACCTCATCAATGCCGAGGAAAAGCAGGTGGTGCCCGGTGGTCACGTCCAGCCCGCTCGATTGGTAAAACTTGTCCACCGGGGCCAAGTTGCCAGCGGGGTTGCTGGTGGCCGGGGTCACATAGATCGCCCGCCAAGTCTGGCCGCCATCGGTCGTCAGGTGCGAGTAGCCATCGGTGGCCAGTACATGGTTGGGGTCGTTGTCCGATATGTCGAGGCCGAGCGGTGCCCCACCGTAGTGGTAATTGAACGGGCCGCCATCGCCGCCCCAGCCCGTCGTCACGTTTTGGTTTCCTTCGGGAAAAAACGTGTTGTCCCAACTCTGGCCGCCGTCGGTGGACTTGAAAATGGCGGGCCTGTCGTTTTCATTGCCCCCGGCAGCCCAAACGATGTTCGTGTTGTTGGTGGCGAGGTCCACCCATTGCAGCCGGAAGTTGTCGGGGATATTGCCACGGGCATCCGTCCACGGGGCGCTGGCATTGTAGTTCATTTTATAAATACCTATAAATGAGGGCTTTAGGTCAATCACGTCCATCCAAGCGTTCAGGTCGGCGGTTTGCGCAGCGATGGCAAAAAGCCGCACGGTGTTGCCCTGTTTTGCACCGCTGAGTTGGAAAATGCCTGCGCCACTTGGTAGCCCTGGGTGGGTTTCCAAAGCAAAACTCTG
Source organism: Saprospiraceae bacterium (assembly GCA_020848965.1). Classification (GTDB taxonomy): domain Bacteria; phylum Bacteroidota; class Bacteroidia; order Chitinophagales; family Saprospiraceae; genus UBA6168. Next base: position 19,699 of record JADLHE010000369.1, on the reverse strand, counting down.
CCCGCCATCATGGGAAACGAGCAGCCCTTTGCCCGTGCCGACATAGATGTTTTGGCCGTCCCAAAATGCGCCACCGAGCCAGAGTTGGTCGTCGTTGGGCTGGTAGGCCACCGACCAATCAGCGCCGCCGTTGTCGCTGAAAAACAGGCGGTTGTATTCGTTGACCAAGAGCCGTTGCGTGCTGTTGGGGTCGGCAAGCAGGCGGTGGCAGCCGGAGCCTGTCGGGTCGGGGATGGGCTGCCAAGTGTCGCCGCCGTCGGTGCTTCGTTTTATTTCCGCCCGGAAAAGCGGCGATTCCGGGTTGGTCAGCGAGCGGCTGAGGCTATACAAAATATTGGGGTCGGAGGTGAACTGCACCTTGCCTTTCACGAGGCTCACGAGCTGGTTGTAATGCAACATGGCCCAGGATTGTCCACCGTCGTTGGAGCGATAGACGCCCGCCATGTCGCAGGTGAGGTAGAGTTGCATGGGGTCGTGTGGGCTGATGGACGGCGAGTACATGTACCCGCCCCCGCCGGGGCCGCTGGGCGTGAAGGTTTCGGATTGTGCGGTGAGCAGCCAAGGGAGCAGGAGCAGGAGGACGGTGTGGGCGGATTTCATGCTATTTGATTTGATGCGAAGATAGGGTGGGAGGTGGATTTTTGGCCAGTAGAATTCAAATGCCATTCGTTGAACCCTGACCACCATTCGTTTAAAATACTTTGCTACAATTGGCTTATCGAATAGTTTTACCGCTCTTAAAACAGCATAAAAGATGAAACTAACGGACAGCAAACTGCAGCCTTGGCTCCACGTTACCCTTTGGGTGCTGTTGGGACTGGTCAATTTCCTGCTTTCCAATTGGTTCCTCGACCCCAAGATGAACGTTTGGCGGCCACTCATCAACCATTCGATCATGGCCATCATGTTCTACTCGAATGCGTGGTTAGTCAATGCATTTTTCGAGAAGAAGCGTTATTTGACTTTTTTCCTGCTCTCCAATTTGCTGATTTGGGCTTTCGTGCCCCTCCGGTTTTACATCAACCTGCAATTCTTGGCGACGGATGCCCCCCAACCGCCCAACCTCGAAAAGGGCTTGATTTTCGGGGCGCTGGCCACAGGCTACGGCATCGTGATGCTCAGCACGATTTACCAACTGTTGGTCAACCGCTTTGCCGCAGAGCGTAAGGCGCTGGACGCCGCTAAGCGGCAAACGGAGGCCGAATTGCAGGCATTGCGGGCACAAATCAATCCGCATTTCCTGTTCAATACCCTGAACAATATCTACTCCCTCGCTGTGGTGCGCTCCCCAAAGACCGCCGACATGGTGCTGAAACTCTCGCAACTGCTGCGGTATGTGGTTTATGAACACAAAGAGGCGACCGTGCCCGTGGAGCGGGAAGTGGAGCATATCCGCCATTTCATCGAGCTGTTCCAGATGCGGAGCGAGGAGCCTTTGAACATCGAATTCGTGGTGGAGGGCGAACTATTGAGCGTGGAAATAGAGCCTATGATTCTGATTCCCATCGTCGAAAACTGTTTCAAACACTGCGATTTTGACAGCAACCCGGCAGCTTTTGTGAGCCTTCGGCTCAATGTGACGGATGGGTTGTTGAGCTTTAAAACCGTCAATTCCAAGAATGACGCCGACCAGCAAAAAGACCAGGTCGGAGGCGTTGGGCTGGAGAACATCCGCCGCAGGTTGGAACTGCAACACCCCGGCGGTTTCAAGCTGGAAACCAAGGATAGCGGCGATGCTTTTGGCGTGTTTTTTAGTTTGAAAGTGGGGAGAAGCTCACTCCCTTAACAATATAACAATTCAACAATTTAGCAATCCAACAATCACCAAATGTCCACCATCAAAACACTGCTTGTTGACGACGAATACCTGGCGCTGAACCTGCTCGAAACGTTCATCAAGGACGTGCCGGGGCTGGAGGTTGTGGCCAAGGCGAAATCCGCTGTGGCCGCCCTCGACGTGCTGAACGAGCAGCCCGTTGACCTGCTTTTCCTCGACATCCAGATGCCGACGCTGAGCGGTGTGAATATGCTGAAAACGCTGAAGCACCCGCCCGTCACCATCTTTACGACAGCCTACTCCGAGTACGCCATCCAAGCCTTTGAACTGAACGTGGTGGACTATCTCGTGAAGCCCTTCCCCTTCGAGCGGTTCTTGCAAGCGGTGAACAAGGCGAAGGAGCAGCTGCGTTTGCGGCAACCCGCCCCGCCCATTGCGGCAGCAATAAATTCGAATAATCATTTCATAACCGCCAAAGTGGATGGTAAAATCGTCAAGCTGTTTTATGATGATATATTGTTCGTGGAAGGCTTAAAAGAATATGTGCGGTTTATTTGCAAGAGCGGTAAATATGTGACACTGGAGAGCCTAAAAAACCTGGAAGAACAGCTTCCTGCCGACCGTTTTTTAAGGGTGCATAAAAGCTATATTGTGTCAAAAGAAAAAGTGCAGTCGGTATTGGGAAATATGCTGGAAATTAATGCGAATAAAATACCCATTAGTCGTGGGAAACGGGAAGAGGTGATTGGGGAGATATTTGGGGTTGGAAGCATGGGGGCATCAAGTTTCGAAGAATCAGAAAATGAAGATTAATTACTTTTCCCAAGTGCAAAACCTTATCTTTGGATAAAATTGAAAGCTATGATTGGTTTCAAGACTTTTGACATGGTGACAAAAGGAGCGATTATGAACCTCGCTGTAGCAAGTCCACCGCAGCAAACTTGTGACACACAACAACCAACGCCATGAATACCCCCCTAACTCAATACCTCCTCCAAACCAACTACCACCAACTAAGCCAAATGCTTTACCAACACCCCACAAAACCTGAGTACGAAATTTTCTTTGACACCTCCAATCAAATCGAGCTATACAAAAACGAGGAGCGAATAGGGACTTGGCACATAGCGACGGTGGAAGCGTTAAAGGAGGTGCTAGCGCAACAGAACTTATTAGAATAATGTCAAAACACCCCTCCCCGTTGCCCCAAGTCTTCCACCTAACAACTACCCAAATCTTGATAACTGTCATTAAATCAAAAGTTCCCGCAAGTGCAAATCGCAGCAGCGCTTGCGAGGGGCAAGCTGTCCTTCCACCGATTGTACAATATCCCGATGAAATAACGGGGTTGCCAATCATAACATAAGCCCCCTGCGCACTACCTTTGCTAAAACGAGTCAATCAATAAACTAATCTAAGATGGCATTCGAATTTACAGATGAAAACTTTGCCGAAGCAACCGCAACAGGCGTAGCCTTGGTGCATTTTTGGGCAGAATGGGCCGGGCCTAGTCGTACTATGAAACCAGTCATAGAAAAGTTGGCGGCTGAATATAGCGGAAGGGCGCTGGTGGGCAACTTGGACGTTGACAACAATCCCGAAGTGCCCATGAATTACCTCATTCGTGGCGTTTCATCCTTTCTGATTCTGAAAAATGGAGAAATGGTGAACAAATTCCCAGGCACATGGAGTAAGGAATATTTAGCAAATAAGCTGGATGCAGCGCTTGCTGTGTAGGAATAAACCCCGTGAATACCATAGTGAGGCGGTGACTTCAAGTCACCGCCTCACTTCAACCAACAAACAACCCGCCACCAACCCCCCTCCGGCCTTATTTCTTTTAGCGGTAGCACCCTTCGAAACCCGTTAAAAACTAAGCCCTGTTTGTCCAAAGGACTCCTTCGGAGAGCGCAGCGAGTTTGGTTTAGTTTAGGGTTTCGGAGGGTGCCACAGCGTTAAAAAAGAAATACAGCCTTGATTTTTGGTTCTTTTCATCAAGGAAAAGAACAAGAAAAATTGAAAAGAAAAAGCCTCCCACCGCTATCCCCACCAATAATTTTATCATCCGACACCACCTTCGAATACTGCCTCCCACCATTCGTTGAAACCTCCCCACCATTCGTTGAACAGTTTTGCATTTCGCCGCCGCCTGCCCGCATTTTTGAATCATAAACAAGTTGGTTGATAAAGGTTGATACGCCTCCATCCCTGCCTCCCGGTAGGCAAGAACCCTTATCAACCCCATCAACCTTCACAAACAAAAAAACAAAACCATGCACAGCATCATCGAAAACATCGGCCTTCAATTCGGCCCCGGCGCTGCTTGGGCAGCCACTTCCTTCCTGATTTTCCTGCGCTACGCAATACCCACCACGCTCGTTTTCCTGCTTGTTTACAAATGGAAAAAGCAGGCTTGGTTCGCAAGGAAGATACAGCAGAAATTCCCGAAAGGCTCGGAAATCCGCCATGAAATCGGCTACTCCGTGCTCACTTCGCTCATCTTCGGCGGCATGGCCATCGGCATGTTTCTCCTTCGGAAAATGGGCTATGGCGAGCTGTATTTCGAGGTGGCCGAGTATGGCTGGGTGTATTGGTTCGGCAGTCTGGCCCTGCTCATCGTGGCGCACGACACCTATTTTTACTGGATGCACCGACTGATGCACCACCCGAAGTTGTACCGCCTTTTCCACTTGGTTCACCATAAATCCACCAACCCCCCGCCCGATACTTCGTTCTCGTTCCACCCGCTGGAGTCGGTACTGGAGTTCGCCATCGTGCCGTTGATTACGCTGGTGTTGCCCGTTCATGCCGTGGTTTTCCTGCTGTTCACGATGTGGAGCACGGCCTTCAACATCCTTGGGCACACGGGCTATGAGTTTTCGCCGAGCGGCTTTACCCGCCACCGTTTTTTCAAGTGGCTGAACACCCCCACGCATCACAATATGCACCACCAGCAAGCCCGCTTCAACTACGGCCTCTATTTCAATTTTTGGGACCGGATGATGGGCACGAACCACCCCGACTACGACCGCCACTTCGAGGAGGTGGTGGAGCGGGCCAAGCAGCCAACGGACGGGCATCCCAGTCTCCCATTGCGGCAGCAAACCAATAAAAAAGTGGCTGCAACGGTGGCCGCACTGCTACTCTACGGCTCGGTGGCCTTCGGCCAAATGGGGATTGATGACCTCAAAAACGGCCACTACGGCACGCCCGAAACCCGCACCTCGCAGATGGACCAGATGATGAAGGAGGGCCTTGGCCTCCGGCAAAACCAAGTGCAGAAAGTACACGACATCAACTTGAAATACTCGAACAAAGTGGAGGAAGAAGTGGTGAAAGCCGACCTCAGCAATTGGTCGAAGTACCGCCGAATTTCCAAAATCCAGAACGAAAAGGACAAGGAAATGAAGCTGGTGCTGGATGCTGCGCAATTCGAGAAATACGTGACCAAGCGGGACGAACTGTTCTGGAAAGGGGTGTCGGAGTTCTTTTTTTGAACCGCTTGCCATTCGTTGAAACTTCGCAACCGTTGGTTGAACAGATTTCAATCATGCCCCGAATCGCCCCGATTTTTGAATCATCAAATGAAAACATCCAAATCGTTAACAATCAAAATTTTAAGAAACATGAAAAATCAAATCATTAGCCTTTGCGCCATTGCCCTCGTTGTTTTTACCTTGAGTTCTTGCGGCAAAGACCGTGAGCAAATCAAAGCGGCCATCTCAGAAACCCAGATTTCCTACCTCGTCGAAAGCGCCCTTTCGGAAGGCATGGCTGGCCTCACCGCCCAAGTGGAGGCGATGGTCGCCATTGCCGAGGAGAACATCAGCGGCCAGTGCGGCGTGACCAAGGATTCGACCGTAGTGCTGGAAAACGAAACGGCCATTGGCAGCGCTGAATACACCACCGAATATACTTGGACCCTCGAATGCCAAGAAGACGTGGTGCCCCTCAATTTCGACTTCCTCTGCCACACCGAGGGCAGCTACAACAACAACCGCATGACCTCCAGCGACTACGGCGACGCCACTTGGGAATTGACCGGGTTGAACGAAACCGTGAACGAGTTTACCGCCAACGGCACTTATGCCCGCAACGGGGAGCAAACTTTCAAGGTGGAGGGCACGGTGACCGAATCCAATATGGACATTGTGGTAACAAACATGAAGATTGATAAAAGCAGCCAAGAAATCACGGAAGGCACTGCCGAATTGAGCGTTCATGGCACTGCCGACGGTGGCGAAAGCTTCGACTTCGAAGGCCAAATCGTGTTCAAAGGCGATGGCCGTGCTACCTTGACGGTGAACGGTAAAACGTTCAATATCAATCTCTAAGGCAGTTTAAATCCAAAGAATATTATAGAGAGAAGTAAATGAATGAGAACGGGGTATCGGCAGGGAGCCGATGCCCTTTCTTGTTTTTTTTGGGGGCAAGCGGCAAACTCAAGTGAAAAATATTGCGACATATTGCGACAAAATTTTGTCAAAAATCGTAGTATTGCGACATATTGCGACATATTGCGACAAGAATTAGACAAAATTTGGACACAATTAAATGGAAAGGAAACTTAAATTCGACCTGCAAACCACTCAAAAACTGCTGGCTGCAACAGCCCGGATTGACCAATTCAAGGGCAAATGGGAGCATATTGAGCAAAAAGACAACCGCTATCTTAAAGAATTGCGCACCATAGCAACTGTGCAAAGCATTGGCTCCTCAACCCGAATTGAAGGCTCCACGCTGAGCAATGCAGAGGTTGAAAGCTTGTTGAAGGATATGAAGATCACAAAGTTCAAGACCCGTGACGAACAAGAGGTGGCGGGTTATTACGAGGCGCTCGAACTCATCCTTGACCAATACGAGTTTATTGAGCTATCAATCACAAACATCAAGACCTTGCACAACCTTTTGATGAAACACAGTGATAAAGACCAGCAGCACAAAGGCAATTTTAAGCAGTTTACTAACCGTGTTGTAGCCACTTATCCCGATGGGACTGTTCGCACGATATTCAATACGACCGAGCCTTTTCTTGTAGAAAAAGAAATGGAAGCATCGGTGGAATGGGCCAATCGGGAACTGGCCAACCGGGACTTTCATTCCCTGATTTGCATCGGTACTTTTATTTATGAGTTCCTTTCCATTCACCCTTTCCAAGATGGAAACGGCAGGTTATCGAGGCTGCTCACGACGCTTTTGTTATTGCGGGCAGGTTATGGTTTTGTGCAGTATATTTCCTTTGAAAACATAGTTGAGCTGAACAAAAAGGACTACTACCGCTCGCTGATGGCAGGGCAACAGAACCGCTATTCTGAGGACGAAATCATTGGGGAATGGATGTATTTTTTCCTGAAATCCCTTGAAGAATTAACGCAAAAACTGGATGAAAAATACAGCCGTTACCTCAACCTCGGCGGCTATCTCAATCAACGGCAGCAAGCCTTGCTGGATTTGGTCAGAGAGCGGAAACTGGTGAGGCTGGAAGATGCCATCGAATTGTATCCAGATATTTCGAGGCGCACCTTGCAGCGGGATTTTGGCCTGCTGGAAAGCGAGCGGCTAGTGGAACGGACGGGGAAAGGGAGGGCGGTGGCGTATGGAATTGTATCATAAAAGCGGATACCTTTCTATCTATTTGGCAAGCTTCCTACCTTCGCCCCATGATTTCAACCACACTCCCCGCCGAATGGGCGCCGCAAAGCGCCGTGCAGCTCACCTGGCCCCATGACGGCACCGATTGGGCACCTTATCTCGCCGAGGCGCAGCAATGCTTTTCGAACATCGCCGAGGCCATTGCCGCTAGGCAAAAACTGCTCATCGTTTGCCGCAGCGAGGCTGAGGTAAGGCCATTTTTGGAAAACGTCAGGCTGGAAAACGTCCGCTTCGCAGAGCTGCTGACCAACGATACTTGGGCACGTGACCACGGCGGAATTACCGTGCTTCGCAATGGCCAGCCCGTGGTACTCGACTTCAAATTCAACGGCTGGGGCCTGAAATTCCCCGCCGACAAGGACAACCTCATCACAAGGCAACTATTTGAAAAGGGAGTTTTTGCTCCGCAAACGGGCTACGAAAACCAACTGAACTACGTGCTGGAAGGCGGCGGCATCGAGTCCGACGGGCTGGGCACCATCCTCACCACCTCCGAGTGCCTGCTCTCGCCGAACCGCAACGGCGCTTTTTCAAGGGAAGAAATCGAAGAAAAACTAAAGGAATTCTTCGGGGCCACCCGCATCCTCTGGCTCGAAAACGGCTACCTCGCTGGCGACGACACGGACAGCCATATCGACACACTGGCCCGGCTTTGCGACCCCGAAACCATCGCTTATGTAAAATGCGACGACCCCGCCGACGAGCATTTCGAGGCGCTGCGCAAGATGGAGGCCGAGCTGCTGGCATTGCGCCAAGCCAATGGCGAGCCTTACAAATTGGTCGCCCTGCCAATGGCCGATGCGGTGTATTTCGAGGGCGACCGACTGCCCGCTACTTATGCTAACTTCTTGATTATCAATGGGGCAGTGCTCGTGCCGTTTTATGATTCTAAAAAAGACGCAGAGGCCAAGCGCATCTTCGAGGGCTTGTTCCCCGACCGTGAAATCATCGGCATCAACTGTTTGCCGCTCATCAAGCAACATGGGTCGCTGCATTGCGTGACGATGCAGTTTCCTGAGAAAACGGTTTAGGAGGTTTAGTGGGTTTAGGAGGTTTAGCCCCCTGTCCCACTAAACCTCCTAAACCCACTAAACCTTCTAAACATGAAAAAGACACTCAAAGCCGGACTGGTGCAGCAATCCAACACGGCGGACATCGAGCAAAATATCCTGAAACTGGAGGCCAATGTGCGCCTATGTGCTGCGCAAGGTGCTGAGTTGGTTGCTCTACAAGAGCTGCACAATTCCCTCTATTTCTGCCAGACAGAAGACACGGAGGTATTCGACCTCGCCGAGCCGATTCCCGGCCCCTCCACCGAGCGTTTCGGAGCGCTGGCCAAGGAACTGGGCATCGTGCTGGTAACTTCGCTTTTTGAAAAACGGGCACCCGGCCTCTACCACAACACGGCGGTTGTTTTTGAAAAAGACGGTAGCATAGCGGGCAAGTACCGCAAGATGCACATCCCCGACGACCCGGCCTATTACGAGAAGTTCTATTTCACGCCCGGCGACCTCGGTTTCGAGCCGATACAGACCTCGGTGGGTAAGCTCGGCGTGCTCGTCTGCTGGGACCAATGGTACCCCGAAGCCGCCCGCCTCATGGCCATGCGGGGTGCCGATATGCTGATTTACCCAACCGCCATCGGCTGGGAAAGCACCGACGAAGCGGCCGAAAAACAGCGCCAACAGGACGCCTGGGTCATCTCGCAGCGGGGTCATGCCGTGGCCAACGGGCTGCCTGTGCTTTCCATCAACCGCATTGGCCATGAGCCAGACCCATCCGGCAATACGAATGGCATCCAGTTTTGGGGCCATAGCTTCGTGGCAGGGCCGCAGGGCGAGTTCGTGGTGAAGGCAGGTTCGGAAAAAGAAGAAAACCTCATCGTGGACATTGACCTTGGCCGCTCGGAGGATGTGCGGCGGATTTGGCCGTTCTTTAGGGATAGAAGAATTGAGGCTTATGGGGAGATTGTGCGGCGGTTTATTGATTGAGATGGGGCTTAGGCTGCCTTTTTCTTGCTTTCGTTGGCAAGTGCGGTTTTGGTTTTTTTCAATCCTTCGATGAGTTCGTCCAATTCGCCAATGAGCCAGTTCCGGTCTTCGTTGGTAAGTTCGTTTTGCTGCACGGCAGTTTGGATGGTAGCCACCAAATCGTCGGCAGAGGCTCTGAACGTTTTACCCTTGTATGATTTATTTGGAAGCATAATGCGTTGAATTTTAAAACAATGTCATTGGTTTTTGTCAAGGTTTTTCAATTCCTCTCGGAGTTCAATCATCAAATCCAGTACGCTGTCAATTTCCTCACGCAAGCTGGTGCCTTTCGGCAAACCCAAGGAGTCTTCATCTAAATCTCCCTTCGTTATTATCAAAAGCCATTGCTTGTAAGCATTGATTTTGGCTTGGATGAATTCTCGTTTTGTCACAAAGCGTTGGTTTTGATGGTAAAAATAAACATTACTTGCTGAGGATACAACAAACGCATGGAGGCAATAATCAAATAAATTTTTCCTCAATCAATTTTACATTTGGTTTTTAAACAAACAGTACCACCATCATGAAACTCCTCCTTCCCATCCTCCTTTGCCTTAGCCTCAGTCTCCATGCCCAAAACCTCTACCAATACCGCACCGACCAACCCCGCTGGGCCACTTTCGAGAACCCGAAGGCGGCACGGGGCGCTGGCGGCATGGAGAACCAAAGCGCCAAGGGCCATGCCTTCGAGCCGATAGAGGCGGGGGCCAGCGTCACCTTGTTGGATGTGAAGGGCACGGGCATCGTGCAACGGATGTGGCTCACGGTGAGCGACCGCAGTCCGGAGATGCTCCGCTCGCTCCGCCTTGAAATGTTTTGGGATGGAGAGGCCAAACCTGCCGTCAGTGTGCCGCTCGGCGATTTTTTCAGCATCTCGCACGGGCAACTTATGCCCTTCGAGAACGCCCTGTTCAGCAGCCCGGAGGGGCGCTCGTTCAATTGCCTCATTCCCATGCCGTTCCGAAAAGGCGCCCGTATCGTCGTGACAAACGACTCGCCCAAGCGCCTCGACCTTTTTTTCTACGACGTTGATTTTCAATTGGTTGACAAACTTCCTGACGACGCCCTGTACTTCCATTGCCATTGGCGAAGGGAACTGAAAACCACGCTCGGCAAGGACTTCGAACTGCTGCCCAACGTGACGGGCCGGGGCCGTTTCCTCGGCGTGAACATGGGCCTCATCACCGCCCCGGAATATGGCAAAAGCTGGTGGGGCGAGGGCGAGGTGAAGATTTACCTCGATGGCGATGGGCAATACCCGACCATCGTCGGCACGGGGGCAGAGGATTATGTGGGGTCGGGTTGGGGCCTCGGCAAGTTCATCCAGCGAATGCAGGGCTGTCCCGTGGCCAACGACAGCACCCGGCAGTGGAGCATCTACCGCTTCCATTTGGACGATGCGCTGTTTTTTCAAAAAAACATGAAGGCCACGATTCAAGTCTTGGGCGGCTATATGCGGGACGATGTTCGTAAATTCATAGCGGACAAGGTGCCGCTCATACCCGTCACCGTGAACGTGCCAAAGGGCTGCATCAAACTGCTGGAGCCGGGTGCGCCCAAGCTTTCCGATGCCGATTTCCCCGACGGCTGGGTCAATTTTTACCGCACGGAAGACTACTGCGCCACGGCTTATTTTTACCTCGACAAACCCGTGAGCGGGCTGCCGGGGCTTCCTCCGCTCGACATTCGAGTTGCAGGAATAAAATAGTGCAATTACTGATAAATCCGACCATCACGTGCCCAACTGACCTCATGCACTTCATGCGGCAGGGGCAGTTCCAGCATTTGGGACATACGCTCCAGGGCAGCCCTTGGAATGTCTTCTTTGCGTCTTGCGAACACATTGGTGAGGCTCGTTTCCAGATAGGTGATTTTGAAAAAAGGGTTGTAAACACTCAGCAATCCGATGATTTTCGACCGAAGGTCGGTGGTCAAGTTGGTGGCGTTCCAGATAAAGGGCTGGCGGGCTGCGGCGTACTGTTTGGCCAGTTCCTGCGCCCGCTGGATGACATGGCCCTGGCCCGTGCTATCGCCCCGTTCCACGCCCATTTCCCGGCGCAGGTCGTCGAGGCTGACCACAGGTAGGGTATTGCGGAGCAAATAAGTGTCCTTGCCGCTGCCGGGCAGGCCGGAGAGGATTTCCACAGTGAAACGGGTATCGTCGAAAAGCTCGGCGGGGTAGCGGGCATCTGTGAAAAAATAGCGGAATTTGCTGTGGCTGTTGTGAAATTGGCGGGGCTGCCCAAAGCATTCCAGTTCCTCGCAAAAGGCCCGGAAATACTCGCAGCGCTCCAAAAGGCCCGCTTGGTCGGCGCAGATTCTGCCCAGCACATCAGCCTTGGCGAGGAGGTAGGTCAGGCGGTTGTTCACCCGCAAGCTCGCTCCAATAACCGCCGACCAAGGGTTCTGTTTTTCCAGTGACCAAAGCGGCAGACCATGCAGACGCACGAGGCTGCAAACCATTTCCCGTAGTTCAAAATCCAAGTCCCATAGGATTTCACGGGCCATTTTTTCGCCCACCTTGGCGTGTCGGGGTGAGGAGATTTTGCCGTCCTCGATGACCGTGCAGGCGGGCTTTGCTACGTCGTGCAGCAGGGCAGCGAGGAGCATGGAGGTTCGTTCCCCTTCGGTCAAGTCGGCGTATTCGGGCAGGGCGAGCAGGGCCGCTACCACCATTTCGGTGTGGATGCCAACATTGCCCTCGGTATGGTAGTCGGGTTCTTGCGGGCAATTGTAAAGCGCTGCAAACCAGTCGGTTGCTCGCAGTTTGGCCCAGTCGGGACGGTTATCCTTGGTCAGCAGGGCGCTCAAACCAAAGTTTGGCCCGTTGCCAGTTTTTTGTCCAGTGCTCATCGGTTTTTACATGGTTTTTGCGGACGAACTTCAGGACGTTTTGCTCAAAATCGTCCATAGGGTAGCGCCCGGCATTTCTGAATACAAAGCCTTCGCATTCGCCGCCCAGTTGGCTACCGGCGGCCATGCCTTCAGCAATTTTTGCCTCGATTTCTTTTTGGGTAAAAAAGCCCCGCCCCACGACGGGCACGGTGGGCAGTTCCAGCAGGCCAGCGTAAAATTCCACCTCGTCCCAAGCCAGCCACTCGTTGCCTTGCCGGATGCCAAAGAGGTAAAGGTAGTTCTCCAGCCGCTCGTACTCGATGCTGTGGATGGCGTAGAGGTTCTCACCGAAGACCTCCAAATCGCCCAATGAGTGCTTGTGGCGCTCCCAAAGCTCCCGCATTTTCACTGCCCAAGGGTTGAGGGTTGGGGCGGCATGGGAGCGGGCAAAGACGCCCTCGGCCTTGAGGCAGGTGTTTTCGCCGTCGAGCTTTTCCGTCATGACCAGTTCGTGCTGGAGGATGGCCGCCCAGTCCGAGGCGATGCGGTCGTCGGAGGTGGTGCCCGGTGAAAACGGGAAGTGGTAGGTGCGGGGGTATTTGCGGGATTCCATGCGTTTGGCATTTTAGTCGGCGGGAGGAACTGAAAGTGGGCAGAAAAGATTCCAAACAGGCGTTGAAGATTACAGCGGAAGGCGTTGCTACCCCTAATATTTACTGAATACATTAATTTTTTTCAAAATTATTTGACAATTTCAGAAAGCCGTTTACCTTTGCCGAAATTGAACGAACCGATTTTATAATCCGCAACCGATTTTCCCATGAAAAGTATTATCCAAAACTTCGTACACAGCTTTTTTGACTTACTTCTCCAATTGTTTCTTCCTAAAAATTTCAGGCCCTGTCCCGTTCTGCTGAACGCTTCTTGAAGCATACAGTGCGCCCTTTGTCAATCTACCCTTTCGTAAAATTCAAGCCAGTTTAAAGGACCGTATGCGTATGGCATTGCCATGCACATATAGATGATTTAACTGCACACTACGGGAACCACCCATTTACTGCTGGAACACAGACATTTTCCGGGCATACCCTTCGTTGCCTTGGAGGTACATGAATATAGGTTTTTAACGTCATACTGTATGCTATGACGTATGGGGTTTATTGTGCCATTTAATCAAGTGAAACAATCGAAAACCACTGCTAGACAAGCGGTTTGGTAGTTGGTTATTAAGAATTTGACAGATTATAATCCAAAAAAAGGGGTGGCGGATTGCATTAAATCCGCCACACTCTAAACTGTTTTTAACGAATTTTTACAAACCGATTTTTACTCAACAAATTACGTAATCCGATGAAAAAAACGATTACACCCGTTTTCATTAACCGGGCTTTTTACCGTTCTTTAACCAAAACGTCCGTTTTACTCAAGGCCAGTTTTCTGCTTATAATCGGAATATTGGCCAGCACCTCGACCCTCCACGCACAGTGCAGCATGGCCTGTTCCAGCTCCACCAATGTATCGCTCTCGCCCAGTTGCCTGAGCACGATTACTTACGACATGATTCTCCAAAACCCCAATGCCTGCTCGCCAAACGGCCCCTCGGCCTATCAGGTGATAGTAATGGATTTGGCAGGATTTCCGATTCAGACCAGCCCTGCCGTCACCGAAGATAACATCGGCCAAACGCTGTCTGTAAAGGTGAAGCACTGGGCCACTGGCAATTCTTGCTGGGGCTATATCAACGTGGAAGACAAGGTAGGCCCGACGATTACTTGTCCGGCCAATATTACCGTGCCTTGTACCAGTGCGACCACTACTGCCGTAACGGGCGTTGCTACCGCCACCGATTGCTCCGATTTCACGATAAGCTCTACTGACCAGACTCAGGTGCTCGGCTGCGCAGGTTCGAATTACTCTGCCATCATCACCCGCACTTGGCTGGCGGTGGACTTGGGCGGCTACCTCAACACCTGCACGCAAACCATCAACGTCATCAAGGCTACCTCGGCCAATATTACCTGGCCCCCGCACCGGGACGGCATAGCAGCACCCATGCTCGACTGCGTGAACCCGAACACAACGCCCGCCAACACAGGCGCACCCAGCATTGGCGGCTACCCGATTCCCAATGGGGTGGGCTACTGCAATATGGCTGTGACCTTCAGCGACCAGCAGATTCCGATTTGCCAGAACAGCTATAAAATCCTGCGCACATGGACGGTGGTCAACTGGTGCAATAGCCAGATTTCCACCAATACGCAAATCATTGCCGTGAAGGACGTGACGCCGCCCACGCTCACTTGTCCCGCCGACCTTACTGTTGGCACTACCTCGGCCATTGTGTGCAAAGCAAACGTGCTGCTGCCGCCCGTGGGCATTTCCGACAACTGCTCCACCAGTTTCACGGTGAGCATCAGCTCGTCGGCTGGTCAGGTGCAGGGCAACGGCGGCTTGTTGAACAACGTCAGCCCCGGTGTTTACAACATTACTTACCATGTAACGGATGCCTGCGGCAATGCCAATACCTGCACCTCCAAACTGACCGTGGTGGACGATGATTCTCCGACCATGATTTGCAACGAATACACCGTGGTGACCCTGACGAGCAACGGCATGGCCGTGGTATATCCGACCACTTTCAACAATGGCAGCTACGACAACTGCGGCCCCGTGAACCTGAGTGTGCGTCGCATGACACAGGCTTGCGGTACGCAGCCAGTCTATGGCCCTTCGGTGAAATTCTGCTGCGAAGACGTGGGCCAAAGCGTTCAAGTGCAAATGCAAGGCACTGATGCTGGTGGCAACACCAACTCCTGCATGGTGACGGTGCATGTGAGCGACAATTCACAGCCGTCCATCCTCTGCCCACCGAACGTGACCGTGAACTGCAACCAAGACCCAACGAACTTGGCGCTGACCGGACAGGCCACCGCCGCCGCTAATTGCGGAGCACCCACTATTACTTATACCGACGCCAGCAGCTTAAATATGTGCGATGTAGGCATCATCGTCCGAACTTGGAAGGCTACATTAGGAAACAACAACTTTAGCACTTGCACCCAGACTATTTCTTCCGTTGACAACACGCCCGTGACGGTGGCTTTTCCACCTAATTACAACGTGCCGGGCAACTGCGTGAGCCTCAACAGCCTTGCGCCCGCCAATTTACCAGCACCCTATGGGGCACCGGTCATTACCAGCGACTGTGAGCTGATGGCCACCAACTACACCGACCAAGTGTTCGTCGTTTCTGGTCCAGCTTGCTATAAAATCGTGCGGACGTGGAAGGTCATCAACTGGTGTACCTATGTGCCCGGCACTTCGACGGGGCTTTGGGAAGGCCAGCAAATCATCATGGTGACGGACAACACGGCACCGACTTTCACCTGCCCCAGCAATATGGTGGTGGCGGTGGACGCCAACTGCAAGGGTAGTGTCACCTTGCCGCAGGTAACGAATATTCAGGATTGCAGCCAGAACGTGAGCGTGACGGTGAGCAGCAGCTTTGGCAGTGGCTATGGGCCGTTCAACAACGTGGCCCCCGGCAACTACACCGCCAACTACGTCATCGCCGATGGCTGTGGCAATGCGGGCACCTGCGCCATTACGATTCAGGTAAAAGACGACAAAAAACCGACGCCTTACTGCAAGAACGGACTCATCGTGGAGCTGATGCAGAACGGCACGGTCACCACTTGGGCCAGCGATTTCAACGTGGGCAGTTTCGACAATTGCGCTGGTAGCTTGATTTTCTCCTTCTCACCGAACATCAACGAAACGGGCTTGACCGTGGACTGCGGCGACGTTGGCCAAATACCCATTGAAATGTGGGTGACCGATGCCAGCGGCAACCAGGATTTTTGCACCACTTTCCTAGTTGTGCAGGACAATATGAATGCCTGCGGCAATGGCGGCACGCCGCTCGTGGCGGGTGTGGCAGGTACGATTCTCAACGAAGTCGGGCAGAACGTGCAGAATGTGCATGTGAACTTGAACGACCCACTTGCGCAGTCGGTGATGACCAATGCGAGCGGTGCGTTTGATTTTACTCCCATACAAATGGGCTTGGACTATACCATTTCGCCGGAGAAGGACGCCAATATTTTGAACGGCGTCTCCACCTACGATATGGTGCTGATTCGCAGGCATGTATTGGGCATGGAGTATTTGGATTCGCCTTACAAACTCATTGCGGCGGACGTGAACCACTCCAACGGAATCACCACCTATGACATGGTGGAAATGCAGAAGGCAATCCTACAAATTACGACCGCTTTCACCAATAATACGTCATGGCGTTTTGTGGATGCGGCCTACCAGTTCCCCAATGCTGCGAACCCATTTCAGGAGGCATTCCCGGAGGTTTACAATATCAACGACTTGAGCGGCAATATGAACGCCGTGAAC
Source organism: Saprospiraceae bacterium (assembly GCA_020848965.1). Lineage (GTDB taxonomy): Bacteria > Bacteroidota > Bacteroidia > Chitinophagales > Saprospiraceae > UBA6168. The sequence continues at coordinate 2,998 of JADLHE010000369.1, read as the reverse complement.
TTCGTGGCCATAAAAGTTGGCGACGTGAACGCCTCTGCCGTGCCCAACGATTTCGATGCGCCGAGCGAAGACCGCAGCGGCGAAACACTGAAATTCAGCTTAAAAGATGAAAGCTTAAAGGCAGGGCAAGCCTATCAATTGGATATTACTTCGGAAAACTTCAAGGACATCATTGGCTACCAGTTTACACTGCGTTTTGATGTGGAACAGCTTGATTTTCAATCTGTTGAAATGGGTGGGCTGCCCGATTTGAGCGAATCCAATTTCGGGTTCCGCCTCTTGGACGAAGGCGTCTTGACGACCTCTTGGAACGGCAACGAACCGACCACTATGCCCAACGACGCCGTGCTGTTTAGCCTCGTTTTTGTTGCGAAGCAAGATGTGCAGCTTTCGCAAGCAATGCATATCGGCTCCGACTATACAAAGGCAGAAGCCTATTACGAATCCGGCGAGTTGCTGGACCTGTCACTGGGCTTTGCACAGCCAAGCACCGCCCCGCCGGCACCGACCACCGTCAAAGTAGTACCCAACCCATTTAATACATTCACCGTCATTGGTTTCACGCTCCCCGAATCCCCACAGGGGCAGGCAGAAGCAGCCCTTTACGTTCAGGATGCCGCCGGAAGGCTGGTGATGGTTCGGAAGGGCAGCTTCGCCAAGGGCTACAATGAAATAAGGGTCAACAGGGCTGATTTGCCTTCGGCAGGCACTTATTTCTTCCGCCTCCAAACCACGGAAGATGTGGCCACTGGCAAGCTGGTTTTGGTGGACTAGAGCTAAATACTGGAAACTAGATACTGGATGCTGGATGCCGATAGGGGCATTCAGCATCCTTTTTTTTATACCACAAAAGAATATTTGACAGGGATTTTGAGGCGTTTTACTTTTGTTTTTTATATCAAAATCGGCCTCCTTGCTCTCCTTGCCGGAAAACTACTTGGCCTCCCGGCCTTAAAAAACTAAACATACTTATGAGAACGACTTACTCCCTCCAAGAGTACTTCTACTACACCCGTTTGGAGCGCAACGCTGGCATTGTACTTTGTTGTTTATGCGCTGCCGTTTGGTTGTTTCCGCTTGCTTATCCACAGCTCGTTTCCCCGCCACCCAATATAGAATTCAACGAAGCGAAGGTCGTTGCGGTCAGTTTTTCACCTTTGGATGAAAAAGAGGAATCTTCGAGCTACCAGCCATTGGCCTTCAGGGGGCGAGAGAACCAAAGCCCCCGAAAGGTCGTCCTTTTTGCTTTCGACCCAAATACTGCCACGAAATCCGATTTCGAGCAGCTCGGCCTTTCGGCACGTACTGCCCAAACCATCCTGAATTACCGGGCGAAGGGCGGGCATTTTTACAAAAAAGAAGATTTCAAGCGCATCTACTCCATCCGGCAGGAAGATTATGCTCGGCTGGAAGCCTATATCCAAATCCCGCCCAAACCGTTTAAAAACAAGTATGATGATGCGTCAAAAGGCGCTGACAACCAAGGGGTTGCAACACGGGCGGCGTATGAGGACAGGTCTTTTGCTCCACAAAATTTTACGAAGAAAACTGCCAGCACAATGGTGGACATCAACTCGGCCAGTGCGGAAGATTGGCAGCAAATCCGTGGAATCGGGCCGGGTTGGGCCAAGCGCATCGTGAACTTCCGGGAAAAATTGGGTGGTTTTAACTCAACCGCTCAAGTGGCTGAAACCTTTGGCCTGCCCGACAGCGTCTTCCAAAAAGCACTGCCACAAATGCAGGTTTCTGCTGGCCTTTTCCGAAAAATAAGGCTGAACTCCGCCACCTTGGATGAACTGAAAGCGCATCCCTATCTCAATAGCTATCAGGCTACCATACTCTTCAATTTCAGGCAACAGCACGGTAATTTTGCGGATATGGCAAGTGTGAAGAAAATCAAAGGAGGTTTCAAAGAAGAAGATTGGAAGAAATTGGAGCCTTATTTCTCGTTTGAATAAAACTTGAGATACACCAGCTATAAATAAAAACGGTGGCGGCATCAAAGATACCGCCACCGTTTTTATTTATAACTTTTGCGGATTTGCATAGCAAAACCGCAAAAAACTACTTGTCACATATCGTCTCGAAGGCTTTTCGCCTCATTCACCATGATTTCACTGGCGCTGATGATTTTGTCCAGTTTGGTGGCGGCGGCGTCCTTTTTGCCTGCCTTTAGGTCGCACATGACGAGGTACCAACCGGCCTTCTTGGCATAGATGCCTTTGCCGCTGGCAACCGTGCCCAAATAGCTTTCCGCTTTGTCCAGTTTATTGGCTTCCAAGTTGGAGAGGCCCGCATAGAACAAGCTTGCTTCATGGCTTGGCTGCTGCTGCAATGCACGCTCGAACAACATGCTGGCCTGCGTGAAATTGCCTTCGGAATAAGCCGTGATTGCTTGCGCAAAGTTCGGGTTTACGTCGGGTGCATTGGCGTGGCGCATGGCCACGGGCACATCGTTGCTGTACGGCGTATAATACTTGGCGTAGAGCGCAGGCCCGTCCAGCGATTTGTTGAAAAAGCTGAAATACGCCACAGCGCCCACCACCAGCACAGCGGCAATAGCCACGGCCTGACGTAGGTAGCCCATCGGTTGCAGTTGGCGAACCTTGGCAGTATGGGATGGCATGGACAACTTTTTACTAAAAGCTTCAAAGTCTTCCAAATCATCCGTGAGGTGGTTGCCCGACTCCTCGCAGCCTTCTACGGCATCGGAGCAAAGCGGGCAATCGAGCAGGTGGTTTTCCACCCGCCGCTGGCCCTCTCTCGACATGCTTCCACTGAGGTATTGCCTTAATTCCTCGTGGCTGATGCATGCGGTGGGCCTAAAAATCTGTTGTCGTAAATTTCCGTCCATTGGAGCAATTAATAGTTAACTGGAAATTTATGCTGTGTGTTTTCTCAATTCTTTTTCCAGCAGAATCCGCAAGTTCCGCTTACCATTTTGCAGGTAACTTTTCACCTGTTTTTCTGTGTAACCCGTTTCAGTAGCTCTTTCTCT
>JADLHE010000368.1 GCA_020848965.1 Saprospiraceae bacterium | reverse complement strand
GTCCTTAAAGAAATTCGGCGAGTGCGGGTCTTTTTCCGTGTCGGAAAACGTGTGGTGCATCCGGTGCATCACGGCGTAGGCGCTCGGTATCAGGTAGGACGAACCTTGCGCCATGTAGGAGGTCAAATGGAAGAACCGCTCCCAGAACTTGTTCATGGTGAACATTTTATGCGAAGCGTAGCGGTGGTGGAAAAAGGTTTGGAAAAAAAGGCAGATGAACCAGTGCGCCAGAAAAAAAGTAAGAATAGCCATAGTTAACTCATAGTGTTTGCTTACTGGATGCGGAAGAAACGGATGCACTGCCGGATTCCAGCGGGCGCAAAGGTGAAAAAATGTTGCTATAAACAAAGCCCGAATTTCAAATTTTCACCGTCATTTTTCCTTGCATTGCACCAATTCCACATCCTGTACCATACCACTGCAAAGGCATTTTAAGCGAACATGTTGACCCACCGAATAGCGCTCCAATTCCTTGCCGGGATTCCTTTCAAACCGACACCTTACCCCAAGTGCAGGGTCATTGGTCTTTAGGATAACCGAAGTTCCAGCTTCATTCGACCGCACCGTTGATACTTCACCAGACACTTCAATTATCTTGTTCAGGTATTTTTCATTGGCGCCAGTCTCGTCGTTCAAGAATTCATCAAACAATTGTATTGCCTCAATTTTGGCCTCGGTTTCTTGTTCCCAAACAGCAGTAGGGCTATCACTTGGCCCATTTCTTTTGATAAAAAGAAAGCCAAGTAATAAAACGAGCAGCAAAATCAGGATGGGCAGCAGTTTTTTCATAAAAACCTTGTTCTTTGTTCCGAATCCCGAAATGTCTTAACAATCCGCCACATCAGCAATTAATTCTCAAAATTATGCTTCAGAAACGCCTTACCCTTTACGGCCTCACCATGATTGCGGTTGGTTCTTGCATCGGTAGCGGCATATTTGCCACCCCTTCGCAGATAGTGAGTGCGGTGCCAAATGCCAGTTTGGTGCTGATGGTTTGGGCGGTTGGTGGCCTGGTTGCGCTGTCCGGGGCGCTGACTTTCAGTGAATTGGGCGGCTTGTTCCCAAAATCGGGTGGCGTTTACGTCTATCTTAAAGAAGCTTATGGCGACCTCGCTGGGTTCCTCTATGGTTGGGTTACGCTTTTGGTCATAAATACTGGGGCATTGGCTGGGCTTTGCGCTGCTTTTGCAGATTATATGGAGTTGTTTGTGCCCGGCCTGTCGGGAGCTGCCAAGACTGGAATAGCTGCGTTGACCATGGTTTCACTCACCGCCATCAACATGTTGGGCGTCAATATCAGTCAGGGTCTTTCCAATTTTTTCACAGGCCTGAAACTGCTGGCGATTGTGGGGATTATCATAGCTGGCTTCGCTTTTTACGATTCAAGTCAAGTCAATTTGGATTTATCGCTGGACCATAACCTGCCCACCAACCTGACCTCGGCCATGCTTACGGGTCTGATTGGTGTGTTGTTTTCGGTGGGCGGCTGGCACCATGCCTCCTATGTGGCCGGAGAGGCCATTGACGCACCCCGAACAGTGCCTAGGGCCATGTTCCTTGGCGTTCTCATCGTAACCAGCGTTTACTTGTTGATAAACATAGCTTACATGCTGCTTTTGCCACTGGATACCATCGCCCATACCAGAACAGTGGCAGGCGATGCCGTGGCAACCATTGCGCCTTGGGGCGGAAAAGTGGTGGCTGTCGCAATTGCGCTTTCGATTTTTGGTACCATCAGCATTTACACCATGTCGGCTCCAAGGATTTACTATGCAATGGCCGAAGACGGAATCTTCTTCAAGCAACTCGCATGGGTACACCCACGTTGGCACACGCCTGTAGTGGCAATGGGGGTGCAGGTGGTTTGGGCTTTGGCCGTGCTGCTGTTTTTTCAAGGGCTTTTTGACAAGATTATCACCTTCGTCACCTTTATGGACATAGCATTCATGGGGTTGGCTGGTGCAGCGATTTTCGTTTTCCGCAAAAAGCTGAAAGGAACGGCAAGACCCGTAAAAGCGTGGGGGTATCCGCTCATTCCGTTGCTTTTTGTCTTTATTTCAGCTGCATTTGCCATCAATACCTTCCTCGAAAAACCTGAGCAAGCCATGCCGGGCCTCGTGCTTTTGGTGCTTGGGATTGGGGTCTATTTTTATTTGAAGGCGAGTAGAAAGCCCTGACGCATGATTTTTTTTTCGGAATTAACCATTTCTTAACGTACCAACGCTTCCCGCCGTACAGCCAAACTTGATTTTTGCAGTCTATCAAATCCATTGAACTAGGTTTGGAAAATCACATCGTTTCGGATTTTTATTCCGAAAACGACTTCAGGTTTTATTTCAACAAAATAAAATTTCTTCTTGCGGGTAAAAACTTTTTTACCGAACTTTGTGTTAAATTGACACTAAAACCACTCTAATGGAGTGGTATTTGTATGGAATCAAAAGACTGGATACTAAAACAGTCAGCCTGGCGAAGAAATACAGACACTGGTCTAAAGAAATAATCAGCCTTCCATGAACCTAAGATTTTTGTGCTTGAAGCTGAGTGGTAAAAAAACTAGTAAGTGTATGAAATCCCGATTGTTTTATTCAAAATTCGTTCTTGTTGCCATTCTTGCTGCATCTTTCCTTCAATCTTGTGCGCCCACAAGTGTGTTGGATGATGGCTCGAACAATTTGATACCCCACTCCGACCAAAGCCTGTTCAGTTCAATGAACCAGCAGGATGTAATTGAAATCACCTTGGTGACCGACTTGGATTCCATTTTGATAAAGCGCAAAACGGAGGACTATCAAGCAGCTGAGTTCAGCTACGAAGACCAAAATGGCGTCGTTCATAATTTCCAAGCCAAGACCAAGCCTAGGGGCAAGTTCCGCAGGATGACCTGCGATTTTCCTCCGCTCAAACTGAAGTTCTCCAAGCAGGAATTGGAGGCGGCTGGCTTGACGGAAATGAACGAAATCAAACTGGTTACACATTGCCTCAACGATAAGGACTTGTCTCGTGACCTCATTTTCAGGGAATATTTGACCTACAAATTGTACAATGAATTGACACCAAACAGTTTGAGGGTACAATTGGCAAAGATTACCTACCGTGACAAAACCAATCCTGACTATCGGATGACTCGCTACGGTTTTTTGATAGAAGATGAGGAAGAATTCGGTTGGCGGACCGCTGGTCAGGTTTCGGAGAAAATGGGCACAAATGCATCGGCGCTCAGTGCTTCTCAAGAAAAATTGGCTTCCGTTTTCCAATACATGATAGGCAATACGGATTGGAGCATTGAAATGCTTCGCAACGTTGAAGTTCTTGAAAAAACGGATGGAAGGTTGATTCCCGTTCCTTACGATTTCGACTTTTCTGGGGTGGTTTTGGCACCTTATGCACGTCCAAATGTGGATGTTGGACAAAAAAGGGTAGGGGAACGGGTGTTCATGGGCAATTCCAAATCTGCGCAAGAACTCTATGCTACCTTGAACTATTTTAGGAACAAAAAAGAGGATTTGTTCAAGATGGTAGAGGATTTCAGCCTTTTGGATTCCTCCTCAAAAGAAGAGATAAGTGGCTATTTGATGAGCTTCTACCAAGAAATTGAGACCCAAGAATCTGCCCAAGCCAATATTTTCAAACCAAAGAGTCTGCAAAGTGGCACAATTTTTCAAGAGATTGGCCTACAGCCTAACGGCAACTAATCATGCATTAAGAGCAGTTTTTTCATACTAATTCAATTTTTCGGGGGCGCCTTTGCGGCGCCCTTTTTATTTCTGGGAAAAAAAAGGTGCTTGCAGACAGCCCTGCAAGCACCTTCAGTTATGAAACAAACGGTTGCCAATCAGCCTCTCCTCCGCTTGCCTTGAATAGTTGTGCTTTTGGTTTGCGACTTCACATGACCGTGTCTGCCCCTCGTGGTTGTTGTGGTAGTCGTCTTTTTAACGGTTCCCTTTCTCGTTTTTATCACGGTTGTTCGGCTATGAACGGTTTTGGAACTGGTTCTGTGCGGGGCATAAACTGCATGTGCCCGAACCACCCTGTGAGTGCTAACAACATGATAATGTGGGCGATGTACAACGACCAATGGTCGCCATACGTGGAACGGCCTCGGCCTCCAAGGACTCCACCAAATTGGATAATGCCGCCAACGCCAAGGTGATACCCATACATTGTACCCTGGGCGGTACACAAAACGCACACTTGGCCAAGCCCAAACATTGACTACGATTCTTGCGATACGGATGTTCGGGCCATTCTTTCCGTTTTCGTTGGCTGCATCTTCAAATGGCTCTATGATGGTCTGCTCGCCAAACACATCTTCATCCCCAATGATTTGAAGCAATGCTTCCTCCTCTCCAGTCTTTTCAATTTCAATCACCGCAAGGTCTTGAGATTCGGATTCGCTGACAGGAACTTGCAAAACCAGGGCATGCACATCCCCTTCCATATTGTCAAGCACCCGAATGTAGTCAATTTCGCCATCCTCGTTGAGGTCGAGGTTGTTGACATTATTGCTTTCAGTGTTCAGCAATTTTTCAAAGTCTTCTGGAGACTCAGCTTTCTTGAAAAGTTCAAGTGCGCCTTCAAGGCTGAAATTTTCACCGGGCATTTCGCTGCTTTCGGACTCTTGCGCTGATACAAGGCCCGGAACGAAGGCAAAAATGAATAGAGTGGTGCGAAGGATTTGAGTTTTAAATTTCATGTTGTCGCTTTTTAATGTTTGAGGCATTGACTATAAAACCCATTGAAAGTTTAATTTCGTATGTCAAAAACTGCTTTTCATACACATTTTAGTTGCTTATCAGTATTCTTTTTTCGAAATCATTTTGTTAGATTTCTCGTGGCACATAATTTGACTTTTCTAAGTTACCCACCCATTTACGAAAGACGAACACAAACTACAAATGCTACTTCTCCCTTCAATATCTGGATTGTTGGATGAGCACTTCATCCATGAAAAACACAAAACTTACAATTACGAACTAAAAAAGGCTCGCCTTTTTGTTGTCTTGCCTTTGACTTTCATTGCAATTGGAATTGTTTGTGAAATCATCTCACTTTGTATCGGCAACAATGGAGATATGCCACATATCGTAATTGGCTCCTTCCTCTGTATTATACCACTTTTGTTGTTTCGGAAATTTGGCAACATCGTCGTTTCTGGCAATATATTGACCACTATTTTTGCTTTGGTGGTTGGAGAAACAGTCTTCAGAACCGGCGGATTATACTCTGACAACTTGCTTTGGCTGATGGTGGCTCCTTTGCTAGCAATGTTGTTTTCGGGTAAGGCTTCAGGTGCGTTTTGGTTGGCAGCATTGTGCGGGTTTGCATATTATGTGTACACATTAGAGCCTGGTGGTGCGCATGGTTATCGTGCATATGACGAACGCTTTGACAATCAATACTTCTTCATAAGCTATGTCATCATGTTCTTTGGTTATACCTTCATGGTTGGCGTGTTTGTGGCCGGTAGTGAGATATTGGCCAGAGAACTTATTGCCCAAAAAGACCAATGCCAAATTAGGACTGTTGAGGCTACCCAAAAGGCGGAAGCCCTGGAAATTGCTGAAAGCAAACTGCTCACAAAGAACATGGAGCTTGAACAATTTGCATCTGCCGCCTCTCACGACCTTCGGGAGCCGTTAAGGATGATTGCTACATATTCCAGCCTTTTGAACCGACGTTTAAACGGGCAATTGGATGACCTGAACCAAGAATGCCTTGGCTTTGTCATAGATGGCGCTAGCCGTATGGAAACCATGCTAAGCGATTTATTGACATTTGCCAAGCTTGGCAATGAGGGCGAGCGGTACGAGAAATTAAATTTGAACCAAGCTATTAATCAAGCGACCGTCAATCTAACCTTTAGAATACAAGAGACCCAAGCTGTTGTTAAGTGTGATAAACTGCCAATCGTAACGGCGGCGGAAACTCAGATGGTCAGGCTTTTTCAAAACTTGATGAGCAATTCCATAAAATTTGCCAGAAAGGGCATAAATCCTGAGATAACTATCAGGTACGAAAATGAGAATGGTAAATTCCACCATATTTATTTTCAGGACAATGGAATCGGGATTCCCGATGAAGGAAGGGAGCGGATATTCAATGTGTTTGAGCGGCTCAATGCAAGGGCGGAGTATGATGGTGCTGGTATAGGATTGGCTTCCTGCAAGAAAATTGTCAACAATTTAGGTGGAACAATTGCAGTTCTTGACAGCCCCGATGGCGTAGGCACCTTGTTTAAAATTAGCATACCGGCTGAAGTGGAAGTAGTCAAAGAAATAGTGATTGAAAATCAATTTAAAAATGAGGTCGCTTCAAACCCGATGCCATTGCGCCTTCCTTCCTTGCAAAATCTTGCCCCAGTTGGGTATCGTACAGCGGGCGCAGTTTGATGTTAAGCCATGC
>JADLHE010000367.1 GCA_020848965.1 Saprospiraceae bacterium | reverse complement strand
TATTATGTACCAATACCATTTATTTCGATGGCATTGAGCCTTTTCAGGAATTAAGTTGACAATTATGCAGTGCTATTGAGGCAATTTCCCAACACAAAAAATCAAATCTAAAATGCTCATATTGGCAATAAAGCCAAGTCGGTCTTCAAAAACTTGCGGATATTTAACAAGCTGATTTTCAATTATTTGCACCTCAATTTCTGGCCTAGCATCAAATGTACCGATTGGTTGTCTTTCAAAACTTTGAGAAAGTTCCACTTCATTCCTCAGTTTCAAAATCTTATTGACAACTAGGAACAAATCATAGTTCCAATCCCAAAGCAACCCATATTTTTTGGCTATAAAGAATCCTTCAAAATGATGGGCATAGTGTTCAAAAAAAGGTGAATTACCATAGGCCGAGCGGATAGCCCTCCAATGGCGAATTTGCCAAGGCTCATCATAAGCTATTTCAACTTCCCTGATTGGTTGCTGTTGGTTTTTCCCTTTGCGTAGTGGCACCGATAAACGCAATGACCCGCCTGAAGCGATGATTTGACAACGGTTTCGGAAGCTACCTTTTACATAATGCTCGTGCTGCTCAAGCACAACTTTTGGGTGCTTCGCAATGGCCATGAACCAGTTCACGGGCGGAAAGTAGCCCAACGAAACTAATACCGATTTGTCTGATTCTGTTGATGTCAACATCAAACTGTAATTGCCTCTTCTGAAACTTTATTGCTCTGCAAAACTGTAGCCTTCCCATTTAAATGGTACGTGCCATAAAAGCGAGCACCCAATTGATTGCCCTCGGTGCCAATTGAGTGCAAGGCAAAGCGACCTTCCAATGGCAAAACCGAATTTTGCCTTTCCTGATGGTGAAGCTGCTCATAGGTCTGGTAATCAAGTGCCTTCCGGGTCTCCAGCTTTGCTGTCAAATTGAAATCTAGGGCAACTTGCTGCCATTTTTTTTGAACTACACCTTCGAAAACCTTTGACTTGGAACCACTTCCATAAGCCACAAATCCGATTTTCTTGCCGCTTAATTTGCTGTTTTCTCTGGCATCGAAATAAAGCGTGCTCATCAGCGCCATGAAAACAGAACCAGTATATAAGTTGCCGATTTCGCTGCTCGCCCGTTGAGCCTTCTCTAGTTTGTGACTCACAAAAGATTGATATTCAGGGGTTTGAGATGCAGATTTCATATCAGGCACTGCCTGCCATTCTCCCTTGGCAACCTTTTCTTTTGCAAATTCTTCAACGAAAATCCTTTTTGCATGGTACGAATACGGCAGGTGAAAAGCCATCCGTTCCCAGCGCTCGCTTAATGCCGTTTCTGTTGACCCGGAAATTTGCCGGAAGTGATTCAATGCCTCGGTCATCCGGTCTTGGTAGCATTGATTGGAAAAAGGGCCATCAAAAACCGGGGTTTCTGTAAAATGTTCCCTTCTTGGCTTGTAAAAATCATGCACACTGGCCATTGCAACGCCAAATTCCCTCGTCATGACAAGCAGCCTTGGGTTCCATTTCACCAAAACGGCTATTGCGCCAGCACCTTGTGTGTATTCGCCTGTTGATTCAATTTCGTATTTCGCAAAATCCGAAGCAACGACGATGGCTGTGCGTTCCTTATCGCCAGCCACCCAATCAAGGCAGTTTTGCAAGGCATCCGTTGCAGCGATGCAGGCAAAAGTCATGTCCACCACATCGCAATGCCGGAAACTGCCACCCAGCCTTTGCTGAACCATCTCAACAGCATAGGTAGCCGTGGGTTTTGCACCGTCCAAAGCGCTCTCCGTGCCCATATACACCCGACCAATTTGTTCCGGTCGTAGCCCGTTTTTCAACATCAATTCGGTGATAGCCTCGGCAGCCATTGTTGCTGCGTCTTCATGCACATCTGGGAATGCCATTTTGAGCAGGCCAAGTCCGTGTGCCAATTTTTCATACTGTATGCCACGAGCTTCAGCAAGGTCACGGATGTCGAGATAAAGGGAAGGCACGTAGGCTGCCATGTCGTCAATTCCGACGGGCAAGTGTCGTTTTGCCATTTTCAAAAAATGATAAGTGGTTTGTGAAAAAATCAGGCAACGCTAATACAAGGGAAAACTAATTTGGTTCAAAAACCTGCTATTTGTAGGTTTTTTCAATCAGGCAAGGGCACAAAGTTAGAGAATATGCATGAAAAACAAAGGAACTGAAAAAGGGTTTTGAAAAACAAAAAAGCCCTGCCAGGACAAGGCAGGGCCGTGCTTACACGGTTTTAAATCTTAACTCAAGAAGGTCAATTTGTTGAGAACTTGGTAGCAGCTATCTTTCAGTGCCAATCGAGACTGTGCATCGTCCGCACTGGATTTATAGACGTTGATAGCATCCTGAATTCCAATAAACTGCGAAGATTCTTCCAAATAAATCAATTGAACAAGGTTCAATGTGTTGGAATAAGCCTGTTTGAAAATGGGCTTATCGTTCTCGCCGGTGACAAAATCCTGCTTCAAAAGGTTAACCTTCTCTTGTAAACTTTGCATGGTGCAATATTTATCGAACATGAAGAAGAAAAGCCCCTCCTGCAATGGCAAGAGGGGCCTCTATGGTAAGTTGGTCTGGTTAGACCATACTTGTTGCTTTATAAAGTGGTCGGAACTTGTCCGATTTACATCATGCCGCCCATACCACCGCCCGGAGGCATGTGGCTGTGACCAGCGTCTTTCTCTGGTTTGTCGTTGATGACACACTCAGTCATCAATACCATGCCAGCAATTGAAGCAGCATTTTCAAGGGCCACACGGGTTACCTTTGTTGGGTCAACTACGCCTGCTTTTTTCAAGTCTTCATAAACATCGGTGCGGGCATTGTAGCCGTTTGCACCTTTGCTTTCATACACCTTTTGGAAAACCACAGAGCCTTCCTGACCTGCATTTTCAGCAATTACCCGAATCGGGGCTTCGAGTGACTTGCGAACGATTCCGATACCAATGGTTTCATCATCGTTCTTACCTTTCAAGCCGTCGAGCGATTTGATGGCACGAACGAGCGCCACACCGCCACCTGCTACGATACCTTCTTCGATAGCTGCACGAGTTGCATGCAATGCGTCGTCAACACGGTCTTTTTTCTCCTTCATTTCTACTTCCGTTGGTGCACCAACGTTGAGGACTGCCACACCACCTGCCAATTTGGCAAGGCGCTCTTGTAGTTTCTCTTTGTCGTAGTCAGAAGTAGTGGATTCGATTTGAGACTTAATCATGCTGATGCGAGCATCAATGTCCTTTTTCTTGCCCTTGCCATTCACGATGGTCGTGTTGTCCTTGTCCACCGTGATTTTCTCGCAAGTGCCGAGGTCGCTCATTTGAGCTTTTTCCAGCGTGAAACCTTTTTCTTCAGAAATCACCTGACCGCCAGTAAGGATGGCGATGTCTTCGAGCATGGCC
>JADLHE010000366.1 GCA_020848965.1 Saprospiraceae bacterium | reverse complement strand
GCCTTTATAGTAGGCAGCACTGCCGGCATGAGTGCCCTCGGCTTGCGCCCGATTGTGGAGGTACAATTTGCGGATTACATTTGGCCGGGGCTGAACCAGCTTTTCACGGAGGTAAGCCGCTCGTGCTACCTCTCCAACGGCAAATGGCCCGTGGGCTGCATCATCCGGGTGCCCATCGGGGCGTATGGCAGCGGCGGGCCCTACCATTCGAGCAGTGTGGAGTCCGTTTTGACGAACATTCGGGGCATCAAAATCGCCTACCCTAGCAATGGCGCTGACCTGAAAGGGTTGATGAAAGCGGCCTACTACGACCCGAATCCCGTCGTGATTTTGGAGCACAAAGGGCTGTACTGGTCCAAAGTGCGGGGCACGGAAACGGCCAAATGCGTGATGCCCGCCGAGGATTATATCCTGCCTTTCGGCAAGGCGAGGACGGTGGTTGTTGCGGAGCAAAATGAGGTGGAAAAAGGCCGCACGATGGGCGTCGTCACCTATGGCATGGGCGTGCATTGGGCGCTGAACGCTGCCAAACAATACCCCGGCCAAGTGGAGGTGCTCGACCTGCGCACCTTGTACCCGCTCGATGAGGAGGCCATCTACGACCTTGCGAAGCGCCACGGCAAAGTCCTCGTGGTGACGGAGGAACCCGTGAACAACACCTTTGCCCAGAGCATTGCCGCCCGCATTTCGGAACATTGCTTCCAATGGCTGGATGCGCCCGTGCGCACGCTCGGCGCAGCGAACATGCCCGCCGTACCGCTCAACGAGACGCTGGAACGGGAGATGATTCCGAGCATTGAGAAGGTGGCGGCGGCAAGGGGTGATGTGCTGGCGTGGTGAAATACTGGATTGCATGGGCGGTTATACAGACACATCGTAACTTGGCCAAAAAATGCGTCCATGAGAACTTATCTGCTTCCAATTGCCTGCCTGCTCTGCCTTTTTTCATCGAAAATAGCTGCGCAATCTTTCCTGTTTGGCAACGACCTTTCCTACGTCAATGAAATGGAGGACTGCGGGGTCGTTTACAAGGAAAATGGCCAGCCCGCCGACCCTTACCAGCTTTTTGCCGACCATAATTGCGGCATCGTTCGGCTGCGGCTTTGGCACACCCCAACCTGGTACGACAACCTGAACGCTGGCCACCGCTACTCCGACCTCGCCGACGTGCGCCGGAGCATCATACGGGCCAAGGCCGCCAATATGCAGGTACTCCTCGATTTTCACCTCTCCGACAACTGGGCCGACCCCCAAAAGCAACAGGTTCCCGCCGCTTGGGAGGGCGTGGTGAATAATTTGCCGCTGCTCAAGGACTCCTTGTACAATTATGTGAAAGGCACTTTGCTCTCTCTCCATGCCGATGGGCTGCTGCCAAATATGGTGCAAATCGGCAACGAGACCAATAAGGGCATCCTGCTCTCCCCGCAGGTGGACGCCGCTGGCTGGTCGCTCGATTGGCCCCGGAATGCGGCCTTGTTCAAGCGGGCCATCGAGGCGGTGCGGGATGTGGAGTCACAGACCGGGCAGGCCATTAAAGTGGCGCTGCACGTGGCTGGCCCCGCCGATACGGGCTGGTTGATGCAGGGTTTTTGGAACAATGGCGTCAAGGATTTCGACGTGATTGGCATGTCCTATTACTGGGCTTGGCACCAGCCCACCGATATTGCCGATGCCGGCAATGTGGTTGCGCAGCTAAAGCAAACCTATCCCGGCAAAGAGGTGATGATTTTCGAAACGGGCTATATCTGGACAAACCAAAGCAACGACTCCGCCAATAATATCATCAGCCAGACCCACCCCAGCTATGCCCCGGCCAGCCCTGAGAACCAACGAAAATGGCTCGTGGACATGACACAGGAAGTCATCAACCGGGGCGCTTCCGCCGTTTTTTACTGGGAACCAGCGTGGGTAAGCTCCACTTGCTGGACGCAATGGGGCCAAGGCTCGCACCAAGAACACGCCACGTTTTTTGACTTCAACACCAACCTGCTCCCCACGGGCGGCATGGGCTGGATGGAACACGCTTATTCGGGCATCAATGCCGTGAAGGAGGCCACCAATTCATTCAGTTTTGAGGCAATTCCAGATAGCAGCCACCGCTCGGTTCGGCTGCGGTTTTCGGGCCTAGAAAGCAATAAACCATTGACTATCAACTTGCTGGATGGGCAAGGCCGTTTGGTTGCTTCGCAAAAAATGAACGCCATGAGCGACGCCACCTTGAATTTGCCCGACTTGGGAACTGGGGTTTATTACATCGCCGCATTTGCCGATGGCAAGATGTTGGGAGCCAAAAAGCTATGGCTCGGCGGGCGTTGAAAAATATACTGGGTACCGCCAAATATTGTGCATGGTTGATGAGGGTTTATGTAGTTGATAAGGGTTGATAATCAACCACATAAACCCTTATCAACTTTTATCAACCAAACTGGTCATGCACTACTTATCCCAAAAATTGGGGAAATTTGGCGGCGTGAGCTATGAAATGGGCGGGTAATTTGTCTCCAAAATTGCCCACCCATTTTGCCAAAGCTGTTTGTTTTACTACCTCACCACCATCAGTTTTTCCGAGGCTACTACCTGCCCATTTTCACCTAAAACGGCAATGGCATAAACGCCGTTGGACAGGCTTTTCAAGGCAAATTCACAGCTCAAAAGGCTGCCCGAAACACCCATCGGCTGGGTGAAGACCGTCCTGCCCATTTCATCCATTAAACGAGCGCTGTAACTGCCCGGCCTATCTGTTTTCATGGCCACGTTTAGCCACTCCGCAGCAGGGTTCGGGTAAACGGCTAGCTCGGCTTTGTTCAAGACGGTGGTTGTACCGGAGGCAATGGAAACCTCGCCCGGAGTGCCGCCCACCGCCTCGCTGGCCTTCCAACTGGTCGCAAAATGGTTGTCGAGCAGGCCCGAAACCAATTCGATGGAGCGGCCTTGCAGCGAGTCGGCCTCCGGCCAAGGCACGTGGTTGTTGTAGCGCACGAAATCCACCAAAAGCCCATCGGCATCGAAGAGGTGGATGGACTCGCCCTCGTTGCGCAGCCGACCGTCCGTCCACTCAAACACGGGGACACCCGCAGCGGAAAGGTTGGCCGCTGTTTTGGCGACTATCACCGTGCCGTTCGGGGCAATCGTTGCGCCAGCAGGGAAGACAAAATCCACGGCCAGTGCCAAATGATAGCCCGAAAGGTCAACGCTGGCCGTGCCGGGATTGTAGATTTCGAGGAACTCGCCCGTGGTGGTCAAGGTGTCGTCGTACAGAATTTCGGAGAACATCAACCGGGGCTGGCCATCGTACACGGGCAAGGTAATGGCGCCGAGGTTCGTGCCGCCCGTGCCAAGGCCGATGGCGGGGCTGTTGGGCATCAAATGGAAATCGTACCAAGTCGGGTTGCCGAAATGCGGGTCGGTGTTCCAAGTGCCGGGCGTGCTGATAGAGTCGAGGTCGGAAAGGCAGTTCGTCAGCGTGAGGCCGGAGTAAGTGTCGTAAATATAGGCATCGAGCGCCGCATTACTCACCATGCAGTCGGTGATGCTGCCCGTGCCGCCCAGGTTGCCGGGGTTCTTTTCATAGGCCGACACGCCTTGCTGGTTGCCAAAGAACGTGCAATGCTCCACGTCCGCCACGCTTTGGTCTTTGAGCGCAATGCCGATGGCCGTGTAGGCAATCACGTTGTCCCGGATCGTGGCCGTGCTCTGCTGCCCCACCGAAATGCCCTTGTCGAAGCAATGGTAGATGAAGTTCTTTTCGATGAGCAAATCCTGGCATTCCTCGCCGATGTCGAGGCCGTCGCAGTTAT
Source organism: Saprospiraceae bacterium (assembly GCA_020848965.1). Lineage (GTDB taxonomy): Bacteria > Bacteroidota > Bacteroidia > Chitinophagales > Saprospiraceae > UBA6168. The sequence continues at coordinate 18,428 of JADLHE010000366.1, read as the reverse complement.
CGCCCCGGAAGTCGTGAATGATATTGTTCAAGACGATGCCACCCATCACGCCATCGTAGTCAATGGCATCCATGTCCGGTTCCCTGCCGCCCTCGAACTCGCAGTTTTCCACCCTCGCAAAGCCTTGTTTCACGTTGATGCAATCCCCCGTCACCGCCGATTTCAGCTTGGAATTGGTAAGCCTTACGTCGGAAAACCGGGCGAAAACCGGGTTGTCCTTCACGGCGGTGAGGTCGAGGTGGTCGAGGTTCATATCGGCGTTGTAGGCGCTGATGGCAGCCGGGAAATACATCCGGTGCGAGCCTGCCGTTGGGTTTTCCAATTTCACATAATTAAGTGCAGAAACGGCGGTGGTGTTCTTCAGAAAGATGCCGCCCCAAACCTCGCTATCCGCCGTGTTTTTCACCAGAATCGGCGAAGCCGCTGTGCCGTTCATTTTCAGGCCGCCCTGTACATAAAGATTGGCCTTTTCAGGGAATTGAATCTCCACGCCCGGCTCCACGGTCAGCGTCACATTGGGCTTCACGGTCACATCGCCTGCGGCAATATAGGGTGAACAAGCGGCGGTCAAGGTCAGGTTTTGGAAGACCGTATCGGGCAAAATGCCGCAGCTGCCGTCCGACTCGAAAATGGCCCGCAAGGTCCGTGGAATGGCATCGAGCGTCACCTCCAGCACGGGGCTGGTACCAACCACTTCCGAGGCGCTGGTGGTAGTGCCGAGCAGTTCTAAATCGAAACTAATATCAGAGCTGACGCCATCATATTGGTGAACTTCGACGGCTAGCAGGTTTTGGCCAGATACCAAAGCCGAAGTGGGAATCGTGATTTCGTTCCAAGCGTTCTCAGCCGTGCCAGTGACGGAGACAGCTGCAAAAGTGTTGAAATTGATGATGCTTGGCGAAACGGGCATGTTCACCCGCCCAACCTCATTGCCATTGAGGTAAACAACTGCCCCATCGTCCACTTTCAGGCGGGCAGTCATGCCAGAGACGACGCTGGCGTTGCTAACCTCGAAATCCGTTCTGAAATAATAGCTAGGCGTCTTGTTGTTGGGGTCGGAACCGTAGCTCAAAGTCGTGGCCTCATCGGCCTCGCCGTAGCCCAATTGCGCAGCGCCGCTGTCCCAAGTCGCATCGTTGAAACTGGGCTGCTTCCAATCGGCAGGGGGTGCGGTAGTAGCATCGCTGTATTTCCAAGTGCTGCCTGCGGCAATGAGCGGGAACAGGGTACCGCTCAGTTTTTCCCAGCGCACGAAATTGAAGCCGGGCCTAGCCTCGGCAGTGAGGGTGAACTGGCGGTTTTGGAAATATTTGCCCGTCCAAGGATAGCTGGGCACTTTCATTTCATGCAAACGGATAAAGCCATGTGCCGGGTTGCTCACGTCGAGATTGAGCGTAGTGGCGTTGGCAAAGCCGAAATAGTTGCTCAAATCGTTGAATAGGAAAGCATTGCGCTGTGCGCCAAACTGCTTGAGTTCGTTCACTTTATTCTCCCAAAAAGCCACGGAGGGGATGGCAGTGCCGTAGCTGGAAGTGGTGCCCAGCCAGCGGGCCACTTGCCTCGACATTTCCGGGCGAATCCAAGCGGCGTGCCTGTCCACCCGTCGGTTGATGGTGGTCGGGTTGAAGGTGATGTAGAGGTGGTCGGCAAAGCGGGTGATGAACCGCTCCCGGAACGCATTGTTTTCCAGCATTTTACGAAGGAAAAGCGTCGCAAAAGGGCCGTTGCTCCAGTCGGGGCCAGTGGTGGAGGTGGCCCAGTCCATGGCCGTGCCGTTCACGTTGCCGAGGTCAAAACCACGGTCGTAGTCGTGCAGCAGCCAACGCCAGCGGCCTTCGGCGGAGCGCTTGCGGAAGAGGGCAATATTGTGCCCCCAACTGGTATTGGCGACGAAAATCTCGGAAATGATATAGTCCGTAAAGTTCTTCGTGTCGGCCACGGCATCCAAGAGCTGAAAGGAGGCATCGCTTTGCACCCCGCCATTGAGGAGAGCCACCATGCCTTGGTAGGCCAAATCATCGCCTTCCTTTATTTCCGCATTGTTTTCGATGTAATCAAGGCTATCCGGGTCAATGCCGTGGTAGTGCTCGGTGTAGTCGGCGTCCTGTTTTTCACGGATATTGTGGATGCCAAAATATTGCCCATTGATGAAGACCGAGCAGGGACGGAAGTCCTGCACGTCGAGGTCGGCTTCGGCGTCAATGAGGCCCTGCATCATGCCGTCCCGGAAGAGGGTGTAGGACCAATCGCTGCCAGAACAGCGCAAGACGAGGTCGCCGAAGCGCTTGCGGGGGTTGTTTGGAAAAATTTGGTACTCAAAATGCCCGCTGCCGTACTGTTTGCGGGAGTAGATATTGAGGAGTTTTTGGGGCAAAATCCAAGCGTTTTCGCCGCCCACTTGTACGCCTGCATCGTGGTGGAAGCCGAGGAGGCCGTCCGGTTCGTAGAACTCCAAATGGACGGGATATTCCCAAGTCGGCTTGAAGTCCTGGACGTAAAGGCCGCTGTCCTGCCCGAAGAAATAGTCCGGATTGGTGGAGAGCGAAAGCACGGGCAAGTCCCTTTGTTCGAAGCCCTCGTTGATGAAATAGGTGTTCGTGACCACGGGGCCGGGCAGGCGGTTGGCGTAGAACATACGGGCCTTTACCACCGTCGTGGCATTGATTTCCAAAGGCTGCGCAAAAACGGGGCTGCTCAGCGTAGGCTCGGCACCGTTGACCGTGTAGCGGATGGTTCCTGCGTTGTACAGGTCTTGAATATTGACGGTGACGGGGCCATTGAAGAAGCCACCAGCTTGCGAAAATACAGGCACTTGCACCGTATAGTCTTCGTAGAAAACACTGGTTTCGTTGCTGGCCCCCGGTGTTGGCTTGGCAAAATAGCCCCAAGGCAAGCCACCGTCCGTTTGGCGACCATAGGAGACATCCGTGGGTTGTTCCACAAAAGCGATTTGGTCAACCTTCAGGCCAGTGTTGTCATAAAGCGCCAATTGCTCGCCGCTGGCCCCCAGTTTGAAGCTGGGATGCAAGCCAATATTGGTGCCATCCGCCCAAAGCAGCAGGAAGCCGCCCGCTGGCAGCGTCCAACCCGAAGGGAATTCCCATTTGAGGCTGTCGTTGCTGTCCGTGAGGTGCCAGCCCGTCAGGTTGACACTGGCGTTGGAGGTGTTGTGCAGCTCCACCCAGTCGTTGAAATCCCCACTGACGGGGTCGGCGATGGTGGTGGCGTTGGATGCCTGAAATTCGTTCAGCACGACCTGTGCAGAAAGGGGCAAAAAGCCCAATGCAATGCCAAGAACGGCAGCAATGTGTCTAATTTTTTTCATGTGCGAAAAGGTACAGTTATATAGGGCGAGGTTGCATTCAAAAAGGGGATTTTGAGCAAAGGTAGGGAATGTTGGAAGATGGTCATTGGGTTAGTGATGGGATTGTAAAAGCGGGTACTAAAATGTGAATCCAATGAAAACAAAAATGGCAGGTCATGTCTCCACATGCCTGCCATTTTTATTGGCTATTTCAGTTTAAGCGGCCCGTTTCAGCACCACTTCCACTTCGTTCACATTTCCACGCACCACCTTGTATTTCTTGACAAGGAACGGCTCGAAGCCCGGCACCTCGCATTTCAGGTCGTAGGTGCCAAAGGGCAACGGCTTGAAAAGCACAAAGCCAAGTTCGTCGGTCACGGCGGTGTGGTCCTTGCCATTGGAGGCGATGAAGCGGGCATCGGGCAGTGGCAATTTCTCGTTGCCATCCTCGCTGGGCGTCACCACACGCACCTTCAACTGCGTGGGGGTACGCTGCGGCTTCACCACGTGGCGGGCAGAAGTCCACAGTTCAACGGCAGTGGCGTCGGTGTCCCGCAGGCTCGCCACCATCGGGTCGAGCTGGCCCTCCAAAATTTCGAGGGTCTCATTGACGAGGCTGTCAATGTCCCGCTTGCTGGTATTGATTTCACCCGTCAGTTTGCGGACTTCGGGATACTGTGCCGAATAATTTTTCAGCAGGGTCTCCATATCGGTGCGCTTCTTCTCCGTCAGGCCGTAGTTGGCGGCCTCTGTTTTCAGTTCCGTCGCTTTGTCGTATATCTTCTGGCAAGTGGTGGTCAGTATGCTCGGCTTCATGCCTTTCAGTTCCGAAGGACTGACGGACACCATATCGAGCAGCAAGGAATCCTTCAATTTATTGGCAAGGCCCTTCATCGGCGTACAAACTTCAATGGTGGCCAGCGCCAATTGCTTTTTCAGTGCCAGTACAGCCTTGGTGGTCGATTTCGTCTTATCGGAGGCTACCTTTTGCAAGGCTTCAATCTCGGTGAGCAGGTCTTTAACTTCGGTAAAAGTGGCGGTAAATGCAGGAACGACGGTAAACTTGGCCTCATTGGCTTTGACAACGCTTCTGAGGGTCTGTAGCATCTTGATGATGGCAAGAATCAGTGCATTCATGATGGAGAGATTTAAAAGTTTATAGATGAATTTTTTACATCTAAAATGATACCAATGTGATAACGAACGTGTTAAAATTTTGAGCCATGCTTGTTAAAATTTGCTCACGCCTTGGACATACCGTTAAGGCTTGAATGAGCATAGACTGCAAGTCGGCAATGCCGTGCCCGTCCGCTTCGTCAAGCGCACCGCCATGAAGATCCGGGAGGCACTGGAGGTGATGGATGGGTCTGCTGAAAGTGGGGTGGAGGTGGGGAGCAGATTAGGACGTTTTGAGGATAGAGTGCCCCGATACCTCCCCAATGTTTGATTTAACTACGACGACACACCTTAAATATGTCAACTCACCGATAAATACCACTTAGACTATCTACCGGGCATGCCTCAACCTGAACTGGTTCCATTCAATAGAAGAAATCCACGACCTGTTGGGAAGATGCTTCAAAATCTCTACCTTTGATAGCCCACACTCCAGTCTGAACTACATGACCCAGCTAATTTTGAAAAGCTAAACCTAAATCTCTGCTTTAGAAAAGTTCTGTTGTGTAGGCAGTACAAGGTCATATTCCATAAAAGTATGTAGATGAAATTCAATAGTAGTGAGGTTATAAAAAGGTAGAAACCAAAGGATATTTGCAGAAAAAAAATTATGCTAACAATCAACAAAACTTCAGACCAGCCCCTGACCTACCAGATCAACCTACAGGAAGCCCTTGATGCTACCTACCAAGTATCAAACGTTTCTTACACGCCCAACGTGGGGGAAAATTCCGCAAAAATCACGTTGAATCTGGAAAAAATCTCCGACACATCAGCTACCTTTAACTATTCATTCCCTCAAGTGATGGATGAGCTTAATGGAAATACAAATATGACTATTAAAATCTCAACTGTAAACGCAAATGGCCAGATTATTACACACCAAGAGACTGGCACTCATATCGAAAGGCCTGTCCCCAAGAAAGAATGGTAGTTTCTTCCTTGTCTTTACATCCCTACTTATCGTCATGGCAAGTTGCGGTAAAAGCAAAACCAAGACGCCCCCCCGGTTACTGGTAGAGAAAAATGGGAGTATAGACTCATTGAACAACATCGCTTGGGAATATGCCAACAAAAATGATTCATTGTTTTACGATTACGGACGCAAAGCTCTCCAAGCAAGCGATGAAAAAGACTACCTATTCGGCAAGTGTGAGGCCCTGCAAATAATTGGAACCTATCATTATTACACAGGGGCATTGGACTCTGCCCTTATTTGGTATCAATTAGCATTAGAGGCAAGGCGGGAATACGGGGACAGTTCACTGATTTCTGGGACGCTTAACAATATCGGGGCCGTATATGAGAAACGAGGTGAACTGACCCGGTCGCTGGATTTCTATTTTTCAGCACAAGGGTTCATCCCCACAGAAAACCAAGACAAGAAAGCAAGAATCAATGACAACATTGGTGTTATCTACACCACATTGGGCAATTATTCCGAGGCATTAAAGTACAACGAAAAAGCAAAAGACCTGTTTGCAGGCATATCGCCAAAGACGGTTGCCCACGTCAAGAACCAGCTAAACAGGGCAAACATCCTTGAACTGATGGCCAATTATGACCAGGCTCTCAGTCTTTACCGTGCTACTGCCAAAGCGTTCCTTGTGTATGGCGACACGCTCAGTTTTGCCAAAACGAAGAACAATATTGGGAACATATATCTGAAAAAGGGGGATGCAGACTCTGCGCTTGTTTTTTATTTGGAAGCCTTGGCGAAATATCGAAGCCTTGGCTATTTAGCGGAATCGGCCGGAACTGAACAAAATATAGGATTATTGTACCAGGCAAAGGGGAACTACAAGAATGCTGCTGTTTCCTTTAACAGCAGCATTCGAAAGTGGAAAGAATTGGAAAACCATCAAAAAAATTCTGGGTTGTTGGCCAACCTCGGCGACCTACATCTATTACAGGATGATTTCCTCGGCGCAGAAAAATTGTTTTTGGAGGCCCTATCACAATCCCCCCTAAGCAAGGAACTAAGGTCGAATATCTATGACGGGCTTTTTTTTACTTACGTGAAGCGTGGGATGTTTGAAAAGGCCATTCCCTATCAATTGAATTACAGAAGCCTCGCTGATAGCATCCAAGCGGAAGAAATCAAATGGCGTAACTTAGAGGCCGAATTTACGGAGAGCCAGAATAGACTCTTGGTTTTGGAAAAAGAAAAAGAGGTTGCAGAAGAAAAAAGGAGGAAAGAAGAAATAATAAGAAATTCCCTGATTGCTGGGATTTTCCTGATATTCCTTGTAGCGGTATTGCTCTACCTAAACTGGAGGGTGAAAAGAAAGATGATTTTGGAAGAAAAAAAAGCCTTGGAGAGACAACAGGAAGTAGAGCGCTTGTTGAAGGATCAGGAGCTATCGTCAATCAGGCAAGTGTTGGATATGCAGGACAGAGAACGCAAAAGGATAGCTCAAGACCTACATGATCGCCTTGGAAGCATGCTCTCAATGGTAAAGCTGCATTTCCAAAAAACAGGCAAAAACATTGAAGAACTGAAGAAGTTGAACGAGGAAGAGTATTCTAAGGCCAACAAACTGTTGGACGGAGCCTGTGATGAAGTAAGGAAAATCGCTCATGACCTGATGTCGGGTGTACTAAAGAACTTTGGATTGTTGGCTGCGATGCAAGACCTAAAAACCACCCTTGAAAATTCCGGACAGTATCATGTCGAATTGTTGTCACATAAATTCGAGGAGAGGCTTCCGAATGATTATGAAACAGTAATATATAGAATCATTCAAGAACTCGTAAACAATATTATACGGCACGCAGAAGCGTCAGAAATCAGTTTCCAGTTCTTTATGAGGAAAGACGTGTTGCAGATCACCGTAGAGGATAACGGAATCGGCTTCGATGTGGACAAAACCGAATCAAAAGGGATGGGCATCAAGGGTATCAGATCCAGGCTCCTGCCGCTCAACGGAACAATTGTGATTGACAGCCATGAGGGACGGGGCACCTCGGTAATCATTGACATACCATTAAATGCAAAACCATGATAAACGTTGTTCTAGCTGATGACCATAAAATAGTGGTAGATGGTCTGGTCTCCATCTTAAAGGAAGAAGAAGACATAAATATTGTGGGGACTGCTTATAACGGTCAGCAAGCCCTTGAAATTATCAAAGAGAACAAAGTGGATATTGCGGTCATCGATATCGAAATGCCGGTGATGACAGGAATACAGTTGTCAAAGTATTTAAATGAACACCATCCAGAGGTCAAAGTACTTATACTGTCCATGTATAAGACACAGGACTTTGTGGAGCAGATAGTTTCCGCCGGTGCAAAAGGATATGTCCTCAAAAACAAAGGAAGCGAGGAACTTGTGAAGGCAATCCGATACATTCATGATGGACAATCCTACATAGGGCAGGAAATCACGGACGTACTCATAGAAGCCCTGAAAGCAAAATCAGGAAAAGCGGAACAGCCTAATATCCAGTTTACAAAAAGGGAAAAAGAGATATTGGCCCTGATTGCCCAAGGGCTAACCTCCATAAAGATTGGCGAAAAGTTGTTCATTGCGCCAAGTACCGTCGATACCCATCGGAGAAACCTGATAGAGAAAACAGGCGTTGCCAACTCTAAGGAACTGATACGGGTTGCCTTGGAGAACAAGCTTCTGATAGCTGATTAAATGATTTCTGCCATTGCGCCTCCCTATTTTTATGGAGGAAGAATGAATTAAAAATAGTCGGTTCTTGGGAAGCAAGATTCAGGCTTTCTATGGTTGTATGCGCATCAATATTGGCAGATATTTGTACTGTTGATTCGTTGAAAATAATAGAACAACGTGCTAATTTACAGTTATGGGCAAAATCATTGCATCTGCTTTTCTTCTTGGACTAGTCTTCAAAGTAACTCCTGGTCCTGTGTTTACTGAAACAATCAGGCACGGACTTCGAGGGGGGTTCCGTTCGGCTTTTTCAGTTCAGGTAGGTGCTATAGTTGGTGATACTGTTTGGGCTGTTATTGGAATCGTAAGTATTGGTTTCATATATCAGTTAAGATACTTAGAAACGCCGATAAAAATTGCAAGCATTTTTTACTTACTGTGGTTAGCATGGAATTCTTGGAGAGATAGCAACAGGAATTTTTTATTCAAAAATGAAACAGGAAAAACGACCTCAAGTAACTCGATTCGCTCTGGATTATTTTTATCATTCACTAATCCACAAAATATCATGTACTGGGCGGCAATAGGGAGTTCCTTAAGTGGAATAGGATTCCAAAAGCCAACTGCAAATCATTATTTTGTGTTTTATGCATTTTTTATGATTTCAACCATAATGGGTGCTTTTGCGATTTCGATTCTGGTAAACATATTGTTTCAGCGAGTTGATGAGGTATGGGCAAGAAACACATATCGGTTGTGTTCATTTGCATTTTTAGTTTTAGCAATTTTATTGCTTCTGGAAATACAATCCAGTTGTTGATATTGACATAACAATGAAATTAAAATCTTAAAAAATGAATGCATACCTTTTTTCTTATGGTACATTACAAAAAAAGAAAGTTCAAATGGAATCTTTTGGGAGAATATTAAAAGGCTATAAAGATACCTTGAATGGCTATAAATTGTCAATGGTTGAGATTACTGATGCGTCAGTACTCGCAAAAAGTGAACAAAAATTTCACCCTATCGCAGTCAAGTCAACTAATCAATCGGATTTTATTGAAGGTGTAGTCTTTGAGATTTCTGAAGCAGAGTTACTTATGGCTGATAGTTATGAAGTAGATGATTATAAGCGTGTTGACGTAGTGCTTGAATCGGGAAAATTAGCATGGGTTTATGTTGCTGCTTAATTTAGATTTTCCTTCAGAGTAAATAGAAACTATTTAAACAATCTTCAATGTTACATCAACATGAAAAAATCAGAAAACTACCCCCAGTATCTTACCTATCAGAATCGAAAACTACAACCTTCGGTTCTAACTCAAGAGTACCCGCTGCCCGCTCTCGGCGAAGGAGAAATTTATTACCCCAAAAATGAAATCCTTCTTCCATTTTTCACGACTGAAAAGGAGTTGCAGCAATTTGGCGCAGCGCAATTCTGCACATTTCTCAGTGACACTATTGAGGTTGAGCATTTTTTAGTCATTCCAGCAATTTCGTCGTTGAGGCGAATTCCTTTCAAAATACCCCCTCAGCCAAAGTTGGATTTGTTTAAAACTGCAACAGATGAAGGTTATCATGCAGAGCAATCTTTAGCATATTTAACGGCATTAGTAAATCATTTTGACTTGCCACAATTGGAAGGGACGCTGCCGGCACTTTTTATCAGAAGGTTGGAGCAACAACGCCTTTTAGAGCCTAATCCTGTATTGAAAGATTTGATAACAATAATAAATGGGATTGTTACAGAAACTAGAATTTCCATCGAGTTAAGCAAATTTGCAATCAACAAAGAACTTTCGCCTACTGTAAGAAGAATTTGCCTTACTCATGCTCAAGATGAAGTTATTCAGTCTTCCCAGTTTCAAGCACTTGGAAAATGGCTTTGGGAGGATTTTGATAATGATACAAAGGCGTTGGTTTCATCGATTTTTATTAAATCCACAATTGCCAGAAGTTTACCTGACCTAGACAGCATAATTGCATCTATTTCAAAAGCTACAGGTCGCACAATAACTGATGCTAGCCATGCTGTATTGTCACGCTACAATGAGGAATTTCTCATAAATGAGATGCTGATTGCTGCCAAGCCCACTTTGCAATATTTAGAAAAACTTGGCATTGGAAACTATGTATCAGTTAACGCCTCAATTGAACTTGAAAAGAGAAGCCTTGGTATCGAACTCGAAAGGCGTAAAAAATTGTTGAATGTAGCATGAGGGTACTTATGATAAACTCTTAATTAAACAATCATGTCAGCCAATGCAGGAGCATTCAATTTTCATTAGTTACAGAAAGGACGACGGTGAAGAATTGGCTACTTGGATTTTTAAAACACTCTTCGGGCATAGCCAATCTGTTGGTTCAAATACCATTGTTTTAACAACACAAATGGATTTGGCAACTCCCAGTGGTTCTGAATGGAAAGACTATTTAAATAAAGAATTATCGAAAGCGCATTCACTAATTGTAGTATGCAGCCCCGCAACCATGTATGAGAAGCGAGGTGAACCAGATTGGTTTAACTATGAAATTAACTGGTGGATTCAGAACAGAAAACACATTTCGCCTATCCTTGTAGCACAAAAAAAGCACGCTAATAAATATGTTCCATATAAAATTCAAGACAACTGGAAAGACATTCAAGTAGCAGAAATTGAGTTAAGTCTTATTGAAAATTACGACTCGAAACTCATTGATAGACGAGTTGAAATTTTCACAGAGAGCATTTCAAGAGGTATCTTTGAATCAGGTAAATACAGTGACAACAATGACAAAACAACCACTACCGACACAATAATCACCAACATACCAGGTATTTTCACATGGGAAAAAGACAGGTTTGGGAAATATATAAATGTAAATGAAAATTACGCAAGGGCGGCGGGATTTGATTCACCAAAATCAATAGTAGGTAAGGACGATTTTATGATGCCTTGGCGTTCACTAGCAGAGTTATTCAGAGAAGGAGACAGTAAGGTAATGAAAGGAGGTGAAAGTGGCAGGCTGGGTTCATTTGAAACTGAAATAATGTTTGATAGAGTTGCTGATATTGTCGTAAATGAAGTGCCAATGAAAGACCACTCTAACAGGATAATAGGAGTTCGTGGGTGTTTTCTTGACATTACAGGGCAAATGCAACAACTAACGCACAACGTTAAGCAGTTTAAAGCTACTGAAACTGGTGTGTTTTTAGGTGAGGAGTTTGATAATCAATACCTTGATTTACTGGAAATCCATATTTTCCGCTGTCTCATTAAAGGTGTACCAAAAGAAAAAATGGCGGTGCAAGCAGGTTTAACCACAAGTCAAGTAAAAGGTATAATACATTCACTCAAAATAAAACTTCAATGTTCTAATGAGGAAGATATTCTTGCAAGTGCTGTAAGGTCCGGTCTTCCATTAGAATTGTTTATCGCAGGAATGTGACGTAAAAGTAAACCATCACCTAAAGCGGCTTTTAAGGCTGTCGGGCCAAGCCTTCCTTCTTACAAGGCTTAGTTTTCCAAACCAATGACCTCAAAACTTGCATATTTTGAATGCAATTTCAAAAAAAAAAAACATTACCACCTGCAAAGTTAAATTTGATGAAAAGATTGGCGAAAAATTGTTCATTACCCCAGTACCTTCGATATCCACCGGAGAAACCTGATAGAAAAAACAGGCATCGCAAACTCTAAGGAACTGATACTGTTTGCCTTGGAGAAAAAGCTTCTGATTGCTGATTAAATGATTCCTGCTATTACGCCTCCCTATTTTTATGGAGGAAACGCTATTGAAAAATAGTCGGTTTCTTGGAAGCGAAATTCAGGCTTTCTATGGTTCTACACGCATCAATATCGGTTGATATTTGTACTGTTAATTCATTCAAAATAAAAGAACAAAATGCCAAGGTTTAAAGCATCAACACTAAGCAGCTATTACATTACCGAACAGCGGTTTTTCTCGCAGAGGAAAGAAACGATGTTGAACGAAAGTCAGAAGCTTTCGCCCCATTTTGACATATTTCTTTCCCATAGTTATCTGGACAAAAGCGTCATTGGCGGTCTTTTTATTGCATTGTCCAAAATGGGGTACAGTGTATATGTGGACTGGGTCATTGACCCCGATTTGGACAGGAGCAGTGTCAGCAAAAAAACGGCCGACAGAATAAAAAAACGGATGAGACAATCTGATACATTGTTCCATGCCACTTCAACAAACACGCAGATGTCAAACTGGATGCCGTGGGAAACTGGGTACATGGACAGCCTGACGGACAAGTGTGCCATAGTAGAGATTGAAATGGACGAAAATACCACTTTCAGTGCCCAAGAGTACCTGTTGCTCTACCCATTTGTCACCGATGAGAATGGAGTTTACACACCTAGAATATGTATAAACAACAGGGAGACAGGGAACAAAATCCCATTTGCTGAGTGGAAAAATGGGAAAAAACCTTAGAGTAGCTAACTATCCAAAACAAAGTTCTACTTCCGATAAGTACTGTTCAGGCCTCATCGGAGAGTGGGTAAATCAAAATAAAAATCAAGCAATTATGGCTGATAAAAAAGTGATTTTCGTTGCATTCGCCATTGAGGACGAACGGCAAAGGGATTTTTTAAAAGGACAGTCCCTGAATACAAAATCCCCATTTGAATACATAGACATGTCGGTCAAAGAGGCATACACTACGTCCGAATGGAAGGACCGTGTCAGGACAAGGATTAAAAGGTCACATGGGGTGATTGTCTTGGTAAGTGAAAACTCCCTAAAGTCGAGTGGACAAAAATGGGAAATAGCATGTGCAAGGGAGGAAGGGAAGAGAATACTTGGACTTTGGGCGTATTCTAATGACAGGACAAATATAGTTGGTGTCAATACAAGGACTTGGACTTGGGATGCGATTCAACAATTCATTGACAGCCTGTAACTCATGTGGAGACTAATCGCAGCTGCAGGCATAGGAATAGTAACGTTAATCCTAAAAAATTGGGAGGCAGATGAGGACGATTCTAATGGGGAAACTAGAAAGCGTGTCTTTATCAGCTTTGCCATAGAGGATAAGGATTACCGTGAACATCTTGTATCTCAAGCCAAAAGCAATAGAAGTCCTTTCGAATTTATTGACATGTCCGTGAAAAAACCATGGCCCAAAGAGGAATGGAAAAAGAGATGCCGCTCGAAAATAAAGTCATGCGATGGAGTTATTGTTCTGCTCAGCAAAAACACCTGGCACTCAGGCGGCGTCAGGTGGGAAATAAAATGTGCAAACGAGGAGGGGCTTCCCGTGGTCGGCATGCACATCAAGAAAAATGACCAAGGAGCTATACTGCCTGAACTAAATGGAAAGCAGATAATCACTTGGTCATGGGAAAATTTGTCTAACGTCATAAATAATTTTTAAAATGCGGAAAGCACTTATTGTTGGAATTAACCATTACGAAAGCGAAGGTGTACCCAATTTATATGGTTGTGTAAATGATGCATATGAAGTGAAAAGGGTATTAAATAGGGATGGTGATGGGACCATCAATTTTGAAGTATTATTTAGAGTTGCGACAGAGGCAAAATCGAAAATAACAAGAAAACAATTGAAGTCAGATATCAATGAACTGTTTGAAGGTAAACCGGAAGTAGCGCTATTTTACTTTTCAGGTCATGGCTATATTGAGAATACAGGTGGGTATATGGTTACATCTGAGTGCAAAGATGGAGATGATGGCTTATCAATGAATGAACTATTACAGATTGCCAATGATTCAGGTGCTTTAAATAAAATAATCATATTGGATTGTTGTCATTCAGGGGTTGTCGGTAAAATCTCCCCAAACGAAGATAAATCAATCCTGTCAGAAGGAATGACTATACTTACAGCATCGAGTCCCACGCAATATGCTATGGAAAAAAATGGCTATGGTGTTTTCACATCTCTGTTTGTTGATGCTTTAGATGGTGCCTCTGCAAATTTACTCGGTGAAATCACCCCAGGTAGCGTTTATGCCCATATTGATAAGTCTTTAGGTTCATTTGGACAAAGGCCAATTTTTAAAACGAATGTAGTGAAATTTGTTTCCTTGCGAAAAGTCCAACCTGCAATTTCTATTGACAACCTAATGCGAATAACAACTCTTTTTCCAAACAAAAGTGAAGATTTCAAACTTGACCCGACTTATGAACCAGAACGCTCTGGGAATGAATCAAAGGAAATTCCCCCTCCAAATGAAGAACATACAGAAGACTTTGATGTCTTGCAAAAGTATAATAGATTAAACTTAGTTGTCCCTGTTGATGCACCCCATATGTGGCATGCTGCTATGCATTCTAAGTCATGTAAACTTACAGTGCTAGGTGAATTCTACTGGGATTTGGTAAAAAATGGAAGGATTTAGGATTGATGTTTTCACTTTATTCAAAACATGAACTAATTTCTCTGTTAAAGCAGGCATTCAAAATAGTGAAAGGCAAACTCAATATTCACTGAACCCGTTTATTCCCAAAAAAAGAACGATGTGCTGGCCATAAAGTATTGCTCACAAGAATACCTTTGGCCGCACACTTTTTAGCATCGCAACACAACATTGGGAGACTAAAAAGGAATCTCTTGCGGGAACACCATTGCTTAAATCAGCATTTTTCATCATTTATTAATAAATTAGCAAAATGAAAAATTGGGCAGTTTTTTTTAGGTTTTTGCTTTTCATAATCTTACTTGTGATATTTTTCCTATGGGGAGACTCACAGGATTGGAGCTTTGGGAAATACCGATTTGTGACTGGAATATCAAGCGGTCCCCTAATAGCTAAGAAAGGTGGCTTTGGTCTTACCTCGGCAGATTTTGTCAGAAAAGTTGGAGGAATCGCCTTTGGCGAGGAAGCAACACCTTCGCATAATATTAAGGACAAAAAAATTGGATTCACTTATAAATTTGATAAAAAAGATGGACAAAGGTTAGAGTTATTGATTGGCGGGGAAATATATTCTCCTTTAATTTATGATTGGGAGTTAATACCAATTGCAAAGTTTGCAGATAATTACTATGATGCTTGTGTGTCACTATTTGGAAAAGAATCAACCATATATGCCCATGACATTGTTTACCATACTGCCTTCAATAATACCCTGTTGGGATTACGCCTGCTGCAAGCAGATATAATCTTAATAAATCCCAAAGAGCTCAAGGAATTGCCCAAGAGAAATGGAGAGTTGGTAGTTGGTGCGGGGGAACTATGCCATTCCAGTGGATTGTGGTATTTAATCGATTTAGATGTTTCAGTTGTTCTTTCGTCTATCGATTTTCAATCTTGGGTTATGGTCGATGATGGTGAAGATATAGTATTTGATGCATCAAATGGGCTTTTTGAGATTACTGGTAGTCCATATTATTATTTTTGGAAGCAGTCATCATATGACCAAATAGTAGAGGTTTCAAATCTAACCAATCAGTTGAAACAAAAAAGAGAGGAGCTAAGGAATCTGAACCCAGATGTTTACAATGCGGCTGAAAAAACCATGCGATACGCAGCCTTCTTTAGGTTTCTTAAAAAATATTACCCAACTGATTGGAATAACTTTTTGAGAACAATAGGGGATGTCAACATAGAGCCAAGCGTAAAAACGCCAACTAAGTGGTATCTAAGGAACGGTTTTAACACCCCTGACCAGACAGAATTTTGACAGATTTGAGCGACAGACGAAGAGGATTTTCGAAGGGATAGCATTGCAATTGCTGAGAAAAATGCCACATCATTACCACCAAAAGATGGCGTTTTATGCCCGTTGAAAGGTTTTAAAACAGTTTCTAATTTTTTTTTAAAGCCCGAAATGGGATTTGACTGTACTAGATAGGCGACATAAAGTAAATGTCCTTATCTTGTGCAGGCTGTTTCTGTAAAAAAAGCTATCCTAAATTTTAAAATGCAAGAATCATTCTTCTTTGAATAAAAAGTCCAAATACGATGTGTTCCTGAGTTACGCTGTGCAGGACTCGGCAATTGTAAGGCAAATCTATGATGACCTGCGCAGGGCCAATATTAAGGTTTGGGAGTTTCGGCATGATGGGGAACGAGGTGTTGATTTTGTATCTGAATATAAGGAAAAGATAGAAAATGCGGAATATTTCTGCCTAATTGACAGTCCTTGGGCTAGAAAAGCGGAGCATGTCAAAAGTGAATGTGAATTCGCCATTGAACGGGAGAGTGTCCGGGGATACCCTAAGATACTGCCATGCAGGATATGCCCTTCCGGTAGCTGGGACAAGGGTTCTGAGGTATTTTATCGGCAAAACAGAAGGGTCTGGATAGATTTTTCCAATTACAGGGTTGCGATAAAGGAACTCTGTGCACAACTTGGTGGAGAATTTGTTTACCAACCAGAAAAGGCACGTGACGAGGATTTTTTAGAAGAAATGAGAAGCCTTAAACTATTCACGAACAACCGTGACGAAATAATCACAGTTGGCGAATGGCAGTCTTTAAAGGAAAATTATGAACAATACACCCTTAGTAGGGACAACGCAAAGGTAGGCAACAGAAAAAATCAGATAAAACTGGGTATCCTTTTTCTGCAAAAAATTTTAATAATATGTGAAAGTAATAAGAATATAAAATTGATCAGCCCCTATCTGGAATTGGGGATTTTGTTGGGGGAGCTAGGCAAAGAAAAGGCAGCAAGAAAGACATTCAGGAAGGCTGCAGATTCCTTTCCTGATGATCCCAGGCCTTATATGGGGATAGGAGGTACTTATTACTTTCAGAAAAAGCATGTGAAGGCAATTTCCAACTACATAATCTGTTCTGAAAAAGCCTTAGCATCAAAAAATGAAAAGCACATAGCTGCCCTTCCAGACATCGAACACAACATATGCCAGGTATTGATTGAAAAGGGTTCAATAAATGAAGCTCTCAAAAAGATTAAGGTACATGTTTTCGACACCTCCTCAAGTGCCGAACTCTTGGGCGTATTTGGAAAGGCCTTGCTTATGTCAGGAAATTTTTTGCAGGCTACCTCTTATCTTGAACGTTCGATAGAATTTTTAAAAATGGGGCGCATGTTCCTGACCTTAAAGAAGGAATATTTCCTAGCTGTGTTATTCGATCTGGCCGAATGCTATGGCCAACTTGGTTTATATAACGAGCAGTTTGACTATCTTACATTGATTGAGCAAGAATACTTTCCTGATGAACCGGAAGTTTACCGTGAAATAGCAAAATTCTATTGGTACTACGGCGATATGGTTTCCAATGGTGACAAAAATGAAATGGCAATCAGGTTCTATGAAAAAGCCATAGAGTTCAGGCCTAATGCCGTCAAATATTACGCAGAACTTGCGTCGATTTATTATGAGCTAAATGACCATGCCCTCTTGAATAAGTACACTAGCTATTGTTTTGAATTAGAGAAAAAGTATCAAATCAGAACCGATATTGATCATTACTATCTGGGGCTAGCATACTACCTCTTGGACAAAAATTCTGCAGTTGCTGAACGGGAATATGAACTGAGTCAGAGAAACACTATTGTAAAAAATTGGACCCACTATAAAAATTTAGTTAGTTGAATCGAAGTGCATTTTCCGATGGATAGTCAGTGGAAATTACGCATGTCTACTACGAAACCATACCAGTTTATCGTACTGTATCTCATGCATTAGGCAATTTTTAAAGGGTCTCGCAATTTGGAGGCTTATCACTCACGTGTATCAGATAGACCAGTTGATAAAGGTTTTATTAGTCGCACCCGAAGGTATGAGTCCAGTGTATTTACTTAAAGAGAATGGCTTCGATTTGGAAAAATTCGACTCAGTCGTCTCGTACCGCCTAGTAATGAACTTCTGTAGCGAGGCATTGTTCTGCCGGGCAATCCAATTTGATACTGCCTGCTTTTTTGGGGCGAGCACCACCTTCGCCACGCTGGCCGAGGCCACGTCCGCCCCCACGCTAGCTGCGGCAACCCTCACCCTCGTGCAGGCGCACGATCACAGCGGCGTGCCGCGCAAGCGCTGGAAGCGCAAGCGGCACCGGGCGGACGAGGCACCGGGCGGGGGCGTAATTACATTTAATGGATATCGGCAAACATGCACGACGGCCACTTTAGAATTGCACACAACAAGCGCACCCCCCGGAATAGGAACAGCGCCAACAGGTGTAAAACGTCCCTAGGAACAGGGCACTTTGGGGGAGGCCAAGCCAGTAATAGCGGCACCGGGTGGCAACAAATCCAAGAATAGGGTGTAAAAATGAAGGCTCTCGCAGCATTAGTGGAAACACGTGCTACATTCGCCAAGGATTAAGCCGTTTGTAGGTAAATTACTTTTAAAAACAAGCTCCAATTTTGTAAGTTTTT
>JADLHE010000365.1 GCA_020848965.1 Saprospiraceae bacterium | reverse complement strand
GTCATTGCCAGCCCCGAAGAACTTGCCCCGCTCGCCCACGATGTTCAAGCCATCTTGGTTGGTTTGGGAGTCGTAGATAATGCCTTTGTAGGTCTTGAAATTGTAGCGCACTTTGCCGGAAAAAAATTTCTGGTCACCTTGCGTGAACTCCGGCCTGCCCAACCATTCGCCTCCCGGCAGGCGTTGCCCTTCGGCGGTCATTTCATTCAACTTCCAGTCAATGAGGATATAATTGGCCTTTACGGTCAAGTCCTGCATTTTCACTTCGGCTTGCCCATAGAGGTGGATTTGCTTGTTTTTGATGTCAAAATACATGGAATCCACCGCCGAATAGTCCACTTGGTCTTCCAGGGCATCGGGCGAGATGATGATGCTGTCGAGGTTGCTGGAGCGCACGATGGGGCCAGTGCTGGGCGCTCCACTGGGCGGCTGCGAATCGCCGGGCGGGCGTCCGCTGTTCCTCGCCGGGCCTATGCGCACGGAGTCCGTGCCGATGCCCTGAATAGGCGGCCTCCCGGTAGGCTGCCCGCCAGGCGGCAAGGGCCGTTCCTGCGCCATGCCCGCCACAGCGGCAAGCATTATAAAAGATAGAATTATGATTAACTTTGCGGGCAATTCTTTGGATTGATGTTTGTTTGACTGCCGGGAATATGGAATTGTATGGACAATTGACCTCAATCGCTTGGTTTGATGAAGTTGCTCATGGCTGATAAAAAATTGACTAGTTTATCTATCAACCCTTATCAACTTTATCAACCTCATCAACCACTAATATTCCACCGAGAACCTTATTTCACGTAAAAATGAAGGCTCATTTCTTCCTTCCAACGCTGCTGATTTTGGCCTCCGGCTTTTGTTTGCCAAAACTTAACAGCGCCAATCCCGCCAAGGCGGACCACCAAACGGCGGGCAAAATTATCAAAGCTGCCTCAATCGGCACGGACTTTCTCCATGCGCTGCTTCCCACCGACACCACCGACCAGCCAACACTGCAAATATCCCGCAGGAAAGGCAGCTACGATGTGCGCACGGTGGTGATTGACCCCGGCCACGGTGGCCACGACCCCGGCTGCCACGGGGCCAGCGCCAAAGAAAAGCATGTTTGTTTGGCCGTGGGCAAGTTTTTGGCGGAGGCCATTCAAGAGAACTTTCCAGATGTGAAAGTAATCATGACCCGCTCCACCGATGTTTTCATCCCCTTGAAAGAACGGGCCGCCATTGCTACCCGCAACAAGGCCGACCTTTTTATTTCCATTCATTGCAACGCCATCGTGAATGCCAGCAAGACGATGGGCACCGAGACCTATGTGCTCGGCTTGCACGCCACAGAGGCCAACCTTGCCGTTGCGAAGCGGGAAAACGAGGCCATCCTTTTGGAAGAAGACTACGAAAAGAACTACGACGGCTACGACCCCAATTCGACGGAGGCGCATATCATGTTTTCCATGTTCCAAAATGCGTTTCTGGAACAAAGCCTCAGCTTTGCGGACAAAGTGCAGCACTACTCCACGCAAGAAGCGAAACGGAAGCACCGGGGCGTGAAGCAGGCGGGTTTCATCGTGCTAAAATACGCCACCATGCCCAGTGTACTGGTGGAAACGGGCTTTTTGACGAATAACACCGATGAGGGTTTCCTGCGCTCAAAAGCTGGCCAGCGCACCATGGCCAATGCGCTGCTGCTGGCCTTCCGGGACTATAAAGAGGAAATGGAAGGGGGCGGGCCTTTGGCCATCAAGAAATTGGAGGTGGACAATATTGAGGAGGCCATCGGGCCACTGTCAAACGACCCCGAAATGCCTGTTGCCGATGAGCCTGCGGAGGATGTGGTAATGGTGAAACCGGTAAAGCAGAGTGAAAGCGCAGCAATGAACACCCGCCCAGAAAAAAAGGAAAAGCCCACCGAACGGAAGAACATGCCAAAGGATGAGGCGTTCTCAGAAAAAGTAGAACCAGCAAAAGCGCAAAAACCCGTGGCCGCACCGCCGAAAGAAACGGCTCAACAGTCGAAACCATCCAAGCAAGAAGGCAGTTCGGCTGGAAAAATCCATGCCATTGAACCAGTCTCCGAATCGGGTTCTGTTGCTGCGCAAAGTGCTGAAATTCAATACCGTGTGCAATTGGCGGCATCGCCAAAACCCTTGGAAACGAATGCTGGCAAGTGGAACAATGTGGGATATTTGATTCAAGTCATCGAAGAAAAAGGCTTGTATAAATACCAAGTCGTTAATTTCGCCACCGAATCCGAGGCCGTGGCTGCCAAGGCAAAGCTGCGCTCCGTTGGTTTCAGCGATGCCTTCGTGGTCATGTACCAGAATGGCGTAAGACTAAAATGAGTATTTAAATGAGTATTTGAAGGTTGGAGGATTCGAGGATTTGACAAACAGCCCCAACACCCTCGAATCTTCAAATACTCGAATCTTCAAATACTCCAATACTCGAACCCTCAATTGAATGAGAAAAGAAACAAAGATTGCAATATTCAGCATCATCACTTTGGCCCTGGCAATTTGGGGCTATAAGTTTTTGAAAGGCTTCAACATGCTCGCCAAAAGCCTAACGGTCTATGCCACTTACCAGCGGGTGGACGGCCTGCGCATCTCCTCCACGGTGATGGTGCACGGCTTGCAGGTCGGCCTAGTCTCCGATATTTTCCAAAGCACGGACGACCCCAATAAGATTACTGTCGAAATGCGCTTGGACAACGGCACGATGGTGCCCAAAGACGCCATTGCCACCATTGTTTCCGATGGGCCAATGGGCGGTGTGCATATTGACTTGGTGTTTGAAGGCAATTGCTCCGGTGACGGCTGTGTGCAGGATGGCGGCCAGTTGAAAGGCTTCACCAAGGGCCTTTTGGCTTCTATGGTGACGCCGGAAGAGCTTCGCCTCTACGTTGACCAACTCAACGATGGCATGAAGGAGGTGCTCGACACCCTTTCGTACCGCCTAAAGCACAGCGATGAACTGAACAAAAGCGTGGAGGATGTGCAGGTAACGCTCGCCAACCTCCGCCGCACCACCGACCGCCTCGACAAAATGATGGCCACTTCGGCGGGGTCCATCGAGCGCAGCATCGCCAATGTGGAGTCCATCACCAAAAACCTGAAGGACAATAACCAGCAGATAAAGAACATACTCGCCAACGCCGAAGACCTCACCAACGACCTCAAGCAGGCCAATGTGCAGGAACTCGTGGGCGAGGGCAAGGTGACCATGCAGAAGCTTCAAGCCACCCTCGCTGGCAGCGACAAGGCCATTGCCGACCTGTCTGCGCTGCTCCAAAGCCTCAAATCCGGCGATGGGGTAGTGCCCATGCTGCTAAACGACAAGGAATTCGCCAGTAACCTGGAGGCCACCATCAAAAACATGGACTTCCTCTTGCGTGACCTGCGCCTGCACCCGGAGCGCTACCGCCGCATTTTATCGAAGAAAAAAATGGAGTACGAATACACACCGGAGGAGAAAGACCCGGCGCTGCAAGGGAAGAACTAGCCTAGTTCCAATTTGCAAATGAGAGCGGCCCTGTTGGAGTGTACCAACAGGGCCGCTCTTATTTTGGCTGCTGGGTTGCCTGTCTTGCCAAAAATCAAGGTCGTTGACAAAAAAACAACGGTCGTGATTTTTTCTCCCACGGTCTTGAGCGAAAAATTCAAGAGCGTTGAATTTTACCCACGGTCTTGAGCGAAAAATCGAAGGGCGTTGATTTTTCGCCCACGACCTTGGTTGCTCTTTCGGAGCTTTTGGTCAATCGCACGACATTTTCAAGGGAAAACATGTAAAAAACATCCCTTACTTAGTGCATTGAAAAATATTCCCTATACTCGTGCATCATTTTATGAAATAGTGCCAAATACTGGTTGTTCGTGCAACCCCTGTTTTAACGATACACATCGTACAGTTGAAATGGAAAGATTATGCGACGACTCTCCGCTAAAGAGGCTATCCAATCTGATAGCAGAACGACCCTTGAACTGAGCTACTTTTTCGGTTTAGTGATTCAATCTTGGACAGAAGATTAGTAAAGCACGCATCAAAAATCCGTACTCAGTGGCGGCAAAGCATAGGCTTTACTCTATCTTGTTGTTTCCGTTTTTTCTAAACAAATTTCAAAATTCTTCATCATGACACCGTTTTCTTTTCTATCTTTAAGTTCCAAGCATTTGGCGCACGGACGCACGCTAATTGCTTTAGTTATGTTTATGCTGCTTAATTTTCAGTCAAGAGGCCTGTCCTGGCAAGATTGCCAGACAGAAGGCAATAACGGAGGGAGTGGCATCGAAACCCATATTTTCGACTTACAAGTCAAGCAAGTGAAGCGGTTGGCAGTTTCAGGCCAATTCGGGAGCATGAACCTCGGAACGGATGAATTGGATGGTGGTGTTTACCTTTACCATATCAAGTTCTCCAACGGGGAATCCGATAAAGCAAAATTGGTCATCATCAAATAATAACCCAATTGGGTGGAGGCGGATTGCCTCCACCTGATTTAAACCATACTGCCATGAAAGCACATTTATCGCTGTTCATTGTATTTACTATTTTTGTAAATATCCAAGGTGTTAATGGGCAAAACACATTTAATAAATTGATTTATTTGGATTTCCCCTCTACTAATTTTACTGGAGTAATAGCAACCGACAGTTGCTATTACATAAAAGGAACTTTTAGTGATACCATAACTCCAGCAAGAATCGGAATAATGCTTGCAAAATTTAACTTGGATGGAGATATAGAATTTGTGAAAACAATTAAACACCCTGATAGACTATATTCAAGTGACTATTGCAATCTATTAAAAGGCAATAACGATCCATCAATGTTTGATATAGTAATAGTTGGCGATAGTATAAGCACCTGGGGTATGTTGATTAAATACTCTCCTCAGGGAGACACGGTGGTAACCAAGGATTATAGAAGTGTATTATATCCTACACTTGATTATTTTGTTTCTCGTACGGTATGCCAAAGGGAGGACGGTGGATTTGCCATTTTATTTGGCCATGAATCAATACCCTTATCCGATTTCGACATATCCATGCTGTTGTTGGATTCTGCCTATAATATACAACAATACAAGGTGTATGGCAGCACCCCGCAACAAGAAACGGCAAATTCGCTCATCTTGGACAGTGACGGCGGCTATATCATAGGGGCCAGCCGGGAGAACACCAACCAGGTATGGGATAACTATACCAGTCGCTGTTTTTTGATAAAGACGGACAGCATGGGGAATGTTGTCTGGCAGTGGCTTTCACCGCAGGGCCAGCTTTGGGGCGAGGCGGAGGCCTTGTTCAAGACCCCCGACGGAGGCCTAGTGGTGGCGAGCAGGCGGGGACAGGAGGTGAATTTTCCCGTGGCGAATGTTAGCCTGTTATTTTGGGATGCCAATGTCTTCAAATTGGACGCCAACAGGAACCTCGTCTGGAGCATGCCGCTCAGGGGCCACGAATCCAACCCCACCAACCGGATTACAGAAATGGTGGAGGCATTAGACGGCAGCGGGTACGTGTTAACCGGGCAGGTGGTGGACAGCCTGAAAGGACCGGAGCCCGTGCTCGGCACCTGGCTGGCCAAGGTCTCTCCCGACGGTGACAGCCTTTGGGCAAGGCATTTCACCTGGCACGAGGACGAGCTATGGGCACCTTGGCCTTGGAGTCTGTCCGCCACGCCAGATGGAGGCTATGTGGCAGTTGGCATTTCTTTGAACGTGGGGCAAATCGCACCTGGCTGGATACTGAAAGTAGATTCCTTTGGATGCCTCGTGCCGGGCTGCCACCTGCCCAATGGCGTAGTTGAAGAAGGCAAGCCAACCGTTCAATTGTCCATCTATCCAAACCCTACCGCTGATTTTTTGAACTTCTATGTCAAAGGGAACCCGTCCGATGGGAATGCAAGCGCCAGAATCATCAACGAAGCAGGCCAAACCATCAAAACATTTTCAAAAATTCTGCCTGACGAAACAGTAATTTTACCTGTGCATAACTGGCCATCCGGCGTCTATTTCCTTCAATACCTCAGCGAGGGCCAAATCATAGTTTCCGAAAAATTCATCAAAATCTAACTGACATGAAAAGATTGATAGCCACAATCGCCTGCCTTGTTACCTTAACGACGGCCAATGGCCAAACGGAATGGGCGCCCGTGGGCATGAAATGGTGGGTGTTGGTGCAGATTGGATTCGATTTACAAGAATTCTACAACACCTACGAATGCACT
>JADLHE010000364.1 GCA_020848965.1 Saprospiraceae bacterium | reverse complement strand
GGATGTCGGCCCAGAAAGGCAGCATGGCTTCCAAATCTTTTTTCAAGGGAATGATTTCCTGGTTGCTCACCCTGAAGGCAGGCGGTAGCATCCACCGGAAAACCCACCAATCGAGCGGGCGTGCCCACCAATAATCGGGTTCCAACGTCGGGTCAATGGAGCCTGCCACGATGACGAGGCCGCCCACCAAGTCGGGGTAGTCCATCGCCATGCGGGCCACCAGCGGCCCGCCGTAGCTGTGCCCAACGAGTATTGCCTTTTGGCCCGCTGTCAGGTGTTTTTCGATGATGTTGCGTAGCAACTGCGACTGCGTGCCCAATGACCGCTCCGTTTTGCCGAAATCGGAATACCCAAGGCCGGGCCTGTCCACAGCTATCACATGGGCAAGGCGGGTAAGGCTGGTGTCCGCCACATAATCGAGGGCATCTTGCGAAGAACCGGGCGAGCCATGCACAACGAGCACCAAAGGCAGCCCTTCGGCCCCACTATGCGTATAGTGCAGGCTGCGGCCTTCGACTTGTATGGTGCCGAACCGCACATCGGTCTGGCCATGCGCTTTGAGGTAAGTGCGCTGTTCGTCCTCGCTTTTTCGGAATTTCATGAACTCCATCCGGCAGGTAATGAAGAGGCTGGCGCATGCCAGCGCTGCTATGGTGTAACGTTTTTTCAGCTTCAATGCAAAAGGTTTTCCTGAAAACAATTCCCATGCTAAAAGTTTGGGCTGAGCTATTATGTTTTCACATTGCTCCGCAATGCAGCCTCCGTTTCATTTTGCCGGAGGCATCACCAAGCCCTGCTCTTCCACGGTTGTTACACCAAACTGCGAAAGGTGGTGTACCACATGCTTGAAGTGGATGAGCCGCCAATCTGTTGGGTTCAATGGCCCGAACACGGGGTGGTTCGTGGCCATATTGGGATTTGCTTCGCAATAGGCTTCAAACTCCCGCCACCGCTCCCAAAACTCGGCAATGGAGGCCTCCAAGTTAGCGGTGTGCAGCGCTGGCAGCTCACCTTGTGTTGGCATGGCTGGGTGCGGGAAATGTGGCCGCATAGACACGTTGGAAGTAAGGAACCGACGAAAGGCGGGCAATTTATCTTCGGGAGTGATAACGGGCGTGGTCCAGCGCTCCATCGCACCGTCAATGGCCCAGGCTAGGTGCTCTACCATGTGCTGTGCGGTCAGGCTGCCCCAAAGCGGGGTGGTGGTTGGGCTTAGCTTTTTCAGCAAGCTTTCCAACTCGTTTTCAAAGAAGGCGTTGGCATGTGCGAGGGTGAGTTCTTGCATGATGGTTATTTTTAAGTGGCAAAAGTAAGTACGAGGCCAACGGCTCGCTGGATTTTTTTTATTGCCAAACCAAACTAAGTTCCGATTTTGCGGAGCAAAACAGCTACCAAAACAGATTGCAATATGAGCCAGTTTACCTCCGCCGATTTTGTGCTTCGACCCATACAAGCAGCTGATAATCTGCAAGTTGCCAAAGTAATCCGAACCGTGATGACGGAGTTTGGGGCTGTGGGCGAGGGCTATTCCATCATGGACCCCGAAGTGGATGACATGCACACTGCTTACAGCGGCCCCCGAACTGCTTGTTTTGTGGTTGCCGAAAAGGGGGGCGACCTCCGGGTTTTTGGCTGCGGCGGCATAGGGCCTTTGGTGGGCGGCGAGGTGGATGTTTGTGAACTGAAAAAAATGTACTTCCTGCCCGAATTGCGGGGCCTTGGTTTTGGCCAAGCGATGGTGGCTACTTGCCTCGCCGAGGCCAAAGAAATCGGCTACCGGAAATGCTACCTCGAAACCCTTGGGCGCATGGAGCAAGCCAATGTTTTGTACCAAAAAATGGGTTTTGAAAAAATATGCGGCCCAATGGGCGCCACAGGCCACGGCGGCTGCGATGCTTGGTACGTTAAAGCGGTATGAGGCGGCGCTTGGCTTTTGCCTCACTGCCTCGGCGAGCCATTGAAAGCCACAACGAACATCATCAGCAGTTTCATTTCAAAGGAAACCTTCTCGTCAAGGTGGTCTTCGATGACCCAAACACGGGGGTCACGCTCATGGGCGGTGTACATCAGGAAGTCGCCATAGCTGGAGTTGCGGAGCAGCCACTCGTCGAACTGGTTGCTCCATTTGGATTTCAGGGTGAGCGTGGTCGAGTTGTCGGTGATGCGCCATTCCTCGAACTGGCCGGGCCAAACCGTGCGGGCACTCACCACCGTGCTGCCCGCCCGCAGTTCCCATTCTTCGGGGTTGTCCTTCCACTTCAATTTGATGCTGCCAAAGGAGTCGCCGATGCGGTAGTCCCACTCTGTCCAGTCATCGTCCCGTAGCTGCCAAGTGAGCTTCAGGGTGCCTTCTTCTTCGTAGCCGTCATTGTCTTCGGCATAAAAACGCCATTCCACGAAGCTGTCGCTGTAATAACTGGAAATGCCAGTGAGGTACTGGGCCTGAGCCCGAAGGGCGAAAGCGGCAAAAAAGGCGAATAGCAGGGTCGTTTTTTTCATCAAAAATTGATTGTCATTGCAACCAAAGATAGATGGATTTCACGGATTGCACAAAATGGGTTGTTACACCAATCGTATGCCATGCACCTGCCATTCGCCCCGTGGGAGGAAGTTGGCGAACTGCACTTCCACGCTGTACTGCTCGTAGTCAAAGCGGTATTCGTTGAGGGAAAGGTCGTTGCCCAATGATTTTTGTTGTTTTTGGCAGCCAGTTGGCCTGCCCAAAAACGAGCTGTGCAGTTGCAGGATATCCTGCACCCTGCTCAGCATTTCGTCTTCCGTAAAGCAGCGCCCAGCCGATTCCAGGGCGATATTGGATAGTTCAATGGTCAAGTCTAGTGTTTTCATGTCAAAAATTTAGAAAGAGCGTCATCTTTAACCGTAGTTATCTGTTTTGATGATTTGGTAACCCGTTTTGGGTTAATTTCTTTCTTTTGCCCTTTATTAGAAGCTGTTTGAATTTAGCTCGCCGGGCTAAAAAGGCGTCTTTTCCGCCCAAAATCGAGCAAATTTCTCAGCCGTAGCGCCGCTATGCCCTCAAAATTTCCTCATTTTTGGACAAAAAATCCACTCTTTTTATCTCCGACAGCCAAATTCGAACAGCTTCTTAGAAAAACATACGGAAACTTGCAGCCGCTCGGATTTTTTGGGGAAGGCTGCAAAATGTCGAATTGTTGGTCTGACCGAACACTGAAACCTAGAAGTCTTTAGTCTTTTATAAAAGAACCATGACACGAAAGCAGAAAAAACCAACTATTGTTGAAAACGTTGAGATAAGCGCCATGGCCGATAAGGGCCGGGGCATTGGCCGTGATGCCACGGGCAGGGTAGTGTTCAGCGAGGGCGTGGCACCCGGCGACGTGGTGGACGTACACGTCACCAAGAAAAAGCCCGAATACGTTGAGGGCTATGCCATCCACTACCACCGCCGCTCCACCGATCGGGTGCAGCCTTTCTGCGAGCACTTCACGCTCTGTGGCGGCTGCCGTTGGCAACACCTGAACTATGCTGCACAGGTGCGGGAAAAAGAACAAGTGGTACGGGACGCCATCCGCCGCATCGGCAAGGTAAAAGAGGGCGAGTTTATGCCCATCGTGCCTTGCGATGAAACGGTTTACTACCGCAACAAACTGGAGTACGCATTTTCCAATAAAACTTGGATTACCAAGGCGGAAATTGACGCTGGCATCTCCAACCGACAGAACGTGCTGGGCTTCCACCGCCCCGGTGCCTTCGATAAAATCGTGGACATCAAGCACTGCTGGCTACAGGCCGACCCCTCCAACGAACTCCGCCTAACGGTGAAGGCTGTGGCCGACGAAATGGGCCTCAGCTATTTCGACCTCATCGTGCAGGAGGGGCTGATGCGCCACGTCATGATTCGATTGACGACGCTGCCCGAACTGATGCTCATCGTCAGCTTCCACCGAAACGACAAGAAGAAGATTAAGGAATTCTTGGATAAAGTTATTGAACGCACGCCACAACTCACCAGCCTCTTCTATTGCATCAACCCCAAAATGAACGACTATGTGGGCGACCTCGAAATGGTGAACTACCACGGCAAGTCGTTTATCGAGGAGCAGTTGGGGCACGTGCGCTTTAAGATTGGCCCGAAGTCCTTTTTTCAGACCAACTCCCGCCAAGCCAAGGTTTTGTACGATAAAGTCGTTGAATTTGCGGGCCTAACGGGCAACGAGAACGTCTATGACCTCTACACGGGAGTGGGCAGCATTGCCTTGTATGTGGCCAAGTATTGCAAACAAGTGGTGGGCATCGAAGAAGTGCCGGAAGCCATCGTGGACGCCAAGGAGAATGCCCGCATGAATGGCACGGAGAACTGTGTTTTCTATGCTGGCGACGTGAAAAATATCCTCACCGCCGAGTTTGCTGCCAAGCACGGCAAGCCCGACCTCGTCATCACCGACCCGCCCCGTGCGGGCATGCACGAGGCCGTGGTGCAGATGTTCCTGCAATTGGAGGCGCCCCGCATCGTCTATGTGAGCTGCAACCCCGCCACGCAGGCCCGTGACCTCAACCTTTTGAAGGAAAAATACCGCCTCGTGAAAATCCAGCCCGTGGACATGTTCCCGCACACACACCACGTGGAGACGGTGGCACTGCTGGAGCTGCGGGAGCAAAATGAACAATAACCTGCGTGAACATCAACGGCACTCCTTTCCGCACCATTTGGCCACACCCCACCGAGGAGGGCGTCGTCCAAATCATTGACCAACGGCACCTGCCGCACCGCTTTGTCATAGTGGATTTGAGAACGCTGGAGGACTTCGAAGTGGCCATCCGTGATATGCTCGTTCGGGGTGCCCCGCTCATCGGCTCGGCAGCGGCGTATGGCATGTACGTGGCGGCTCGGTCAGTCGTTGCTCCGCAATTTTTTGATGAAAAAATGCGGGAAGCCGCCGCCCGACTGAAAGCTACCCGCCCCACTGCCGTCAATCTGGCTTATGCTGTTGATAGGGTAATGCAGGAAGTTGGCAGTTCGACAGTTGGCAGTTGGCAGTCAGGGAATGGCGAATTGGCAGTTGCGGAGCAAATAGCCAAAATCCGCCAAACCGCTGAAGACATCACCGAAGAAAGCGTCGCCCACTGTCGCTCCATCGGCGAGCACGGCCTGAAACTCATCGAAGCCATTTTTGAAAAAAAATCACAACTGTCGTCCACCGACCACCGTTCACCCACCACCGTCAATATCCTGACGCACTGCAACGCTGGCTGGCTGGCCTGCATTGACCACGGTACGGCCACTGCCCCCATCTACGCCGCACACGACCGGGGCATCCCCGTTCACGTTTGGGTGGATGAAACCCGTCCCCGCAACCAAGGGGCTTCTCTTACGGCCTTTGAACTAAAAGAGCACGGCGTGCCGCACACTGTCATCGCCGACAATACGGGCGGCCACTTGATGCAGCACGGACTGGTGGACATGGTCATTGTGGGTACAGACCGCACCACCCGCACGGGCGATGTGGCCAATAAAATCGGCACTTACCTGAAAGCCCTGGCTGCCGCCGACAATGGCGTTCCGTTCTATGTGGCCGTGCCTTCTTCCAGTATTGATTGGTCGCTGCGCAATGGGCTGACCGAAATCCCCATCGAGCAACGGGACGCCACGGAGGTGCACTGCATCAGTGGTTTGGATGAAAAATCGGGGGAAGTACGGGAGGTTCGGCTGACGCCAATGGGCAGCCCCGCCGCCAATTATGCCTTCGATGTGACGCCCGCCCGATTGGTGACGGGGCTGATTACAGAGCGGGGTGTTTGCGAAGCAAGCGAACAAGCGCTAGCCCAGTTTTTCCCAGATAAATGAATAAAAAAGCCAGTGCCGAGTGGGGGGGCTGGCACCAGCTTTTTAAAATAGGCTCAATGGCTTTATGCGGCGGCAGGCAAGGTCAGCAAAGGAATCCTAACCTGTCCGGCTACTAGTTTTGTGATACTGCGGTCGAAGATGCGCTCCAAGAAATTGCGCTCATGCACGAACATGACGAGTGCCGTTTCCCGCATGCCTTCGCTATAATCCACCAAATCTTGATAAAGCGGCGTTTCCGACGGCGATTTAATCACCCTGAACGGATAAGGGCTGTCAGCTTTGGCCGGGGCCAAATTGGGCAACGAAGTGAGGTAAAGCAGCTCAGCCTTGGCATCCAGCCACTGCGCCCAACGGCTGAGAACCTTGTTTGCAGCGGGCACTTGGTCTGGTGTCACGCAGAAATTCAGTTTGTGCAAAGGCGTGGCCACCCAATCGGGCGGAATGGCCAATATCGGCAGCTTGGCTTCGCCAATGAGTTGGACGGTGCTGCTCCCGAAGAACCGATCGGCGAGCTTGTCCAAGCCAGTGGTGGCCATCACGATGAGTTTCGCCTTGGCAGCCTTGAACCTTTTTTGCAGCGCATCCATGAAATCGTTGGCATAGAGCACCTTCACCCGCCAGCGCACCAATGGGCTGATGCCGAGTGCTTTGATACGGGTTTTAACGATGTCCCTCAGCCTGTCTTCTTCCATCGTTTGGCCTGCCATGATGCGGTTGCGTATGGCGGAGTATTCAGCGGCTGGCGTCATTTCCACGACGTGCAACAGCTCCACTTCGTCACCATGCGGCTGTGCGAGCAACAGCGCTTGGTCGAGTGCCCGTTCCGCCATGTCGGAATAGTCGGTTGGAACAATAATACGTGCCATAATCATGAGTTTAAATGGTTTTGGCTGGTGCGGTACAATCTCGTAGGTTGACCAGTAAAACCGATACAAAGTAGCAGTGAATACAGGTGTTTCGAGCTATTTATTGTCATTGGTTTAAATGATAATAATCAGAGGATTTGATGAATAATAGAGGATTTAAGCTTATTTAAAGTTGCCCTATTTTATTGATTTAACTCACCCCGTTTTCATGATGTAACTCAGTGCCTTTAGTGATTTTGTTGGGCATTTTTGTTTTGTCAGAAAAATCATTTTCAAACCTAAATCATTTAGCCATGACACTGCAAGATGAACTGTTGGACATCGGCAAAGAACGCCTCACCCAAATGAAAGTGCTGTTGGACGAACTGCAAGTCCAAATGGCGCTGGGAAAAGCCGAGGCAAAGGACGTGTTTGACAAGGAGCGCAAAAACTTCCTGCAATTCATGTCCGAAGAAAAGAACATGCTGCGCCGAACGGGCGAAGCTGCCACCAAACACCGGGAGGTTTTGATGGAAAAATTCAATGCACTGGATGCCCGGCTGGCAAAGGAAACTGCTGAAAACAAGCGGCAATACGACGTGCAAAAGCGGGAAATCCTCCATGCCATATACAACCTTGAGCTAGCCATGAAGGAAGCTTATGGCGATGTGGGCATGGCACTTCAGGTAAAACTGAATGCCTTCCGCAGCAAATTGGACGACTTCCGTATCAAGTTGGCCCTCGGCGAGTTTGAGGAGGGGGGCGCACTGGATACCATGAAGCCAGAACTGGTTGATGCCATTACCGACATCCGGGAAAGACTGAAAAAAGAGGCGGGCGCAAGCGAAAAAATTGATTCGTTTGCTAACGAAATCTCCACTTCTTTCGACCACATGAAGAAGGCATTTGCCAATTTGCTTTCATGAATCTGGATGCTGTGCTGGATGCTATTGATACTAGATACTTGATGCTGGGTATGCCCTATCCAGCATCCAGCATCAATAGCATCCAGTATCCAGTATCCAGCATAGCATCCAATAAAAACCACCGCTCATGCCTGCCACTACTTCACATAAGCCCACCCTGATTGGGCGCTATGAAAAAGTCATAGGCGTGTTGGTGAAATATGGCTTTGCGGATGTGGCCATGCACCCGCCTTTCAGCCGCTTTGTGCCCAAATGGAAGCGGCTCATTCCAAAACACAACGGCCTGCCCGTGACCGAGTTTACCCGCTATGAGCGGATACGCATGGTTTGCGAAGAACTCGGAACCACCTTCATCAAGTTTGCCCAAATTGCCAGCAACCGCCCCGACATCTTGCCGGAGGAACTGGTGGAAGAGTTGCAAAAATTTCAAGACCAGGCGCTTCCTGTGCCGGTGGAGAACATCCGGGCCACCCTGAAGCAGGAGCTGGGTGAAAAACTCGAAAAATCATTTGAATTTATTGATTATCAACCCATTGCGTCGGCATCCATGGCGCAGGTTCACCGGGCAAGGCTGTTGGGTGGGCAAGAGGTTGTACTGAAAGTACAGCGACCCGGCATCGGTGACACGGTGGACTTGGACATTCAAATCCTGAAAAGCCTCGCCCGTTTTGTGGAAGAACGTTTTGACAAATTTGACGCCTACCAGCCCGTGGAATTGGTGAAAATGTTCGAGACGAGCATTCAAAAAGAGCTGGATTTTACCTTGGAGGCAGGCAATATGCGGCGCTTCGAGGAGCAGTTCCGGGGCAACCCCGATATTTATGTGCCAACGCTTTACCCTGAACTCTGCACGGAGAAAGTGCTGTGCATGGAGTTTATCCAAGGCGTGAAATGCACCGACCTGAAGGCATTGGGAGCTATCGGGATGAATGGCCCCCAGCTGGCGCTCAAGGGCATCAACCTATACTTCGAACAGGTCTTCGACCACGGCTTTTTTCATGCCGACCCACACCCTGGTAATATCTTCGTGCTGCCCGACCAGCGGGTCTGTTTCATTGACTATGGCATGATGGGCACTGTGATGGAAAGCGACCGGGAACTACTGGCCGACCTGCTGCTCGCCGTCCACGACCACGACACGGAGGGAATGAAGGAGGCGCTGCTCCAATTCAGTTGGGACGAGGAAAAAGTGGACCAAAAAAGCCTCGAATATGACATCAACGAGTTTTTTCAAAACTACGCCAATATTGGCCTCGCTGACATTGACAGCAACGAGGTGATGGCCGCTCTCAATTCCCTTTTCTTCGACTATAAAATCAGGGTGCCTTCCAATTTGCTGCTGTTGCTGAAAGCACTCGTTATCATTGAAGGCGTGGGCCTCATGCTCGACCCCAAGTACAATATCATTGAGAACATTCACCCTTATGTTTCGAGGTTGTTGCGCCGCAAATTCAGCCCGACCAAGCTCTCGAAGCGCATGGCACGCAGCCTTGGCGAACTGACTAAACTGGCCACTTCCTTACCAGAAGACATGGAGGAGGTCATCGAGAAAATAAAGCGGGGGAAGCTGCACATTGAGTTTGAGCACCGGGGCTTGGAGCCGCTCGATGCTGCGCTGGACGTAGCTTCCAAGCGCATTTCCTTTGGCTTGGTGCTGGGGGCGCTCATTCTTGGCTCATCGCTATTGGTGATTGCCGACGTTCCACCGCACTATAAAAACATCCCGTTGGTGGGCGTTCTCGGCTTTATCCTTTCGGGATTGTTCGGGCTGCGATGGATGGCTTCCATTTGGCGGCAGGGGCGGTTTTAATGGAAAAACGAAAAGGCGCTGCAAGCGGTATGCTCACAGCGCCTTTTTGTTTATGTGCTGAAAATCAGCCTATTGCGCAGCATTAAAAACTACTAATAGTCGTCGTCTCCGCCGCCGCTGTCGTCTGGAATGTCTTCGTAGTTGCCGCCGTCATCGAAGGAGTCGTGCTTGTCCTCCATGCCGCCTTTTTCGAAGTCGTCGTCGGCTGCGTCATCGGAGCCACCACCATCGTAGGAGTATTCCTTGTCGAAGTCGAAGTCGAGGTCGTCGTCATCTTCCACGTTGACGGGCTTGGCGGGCTTCGTCGGTTTGCGAATGACCTTGGTGATGATTTTCGGCGTGGTGGACGCAGGTTTTTCCTTTTTCTCCAATTTCTCCAATTGGTCGAATGCAATCTGCGGCTTCTCGATAACTTTTTTAGGAGCTTCGATGGCTTCGGCAGTTTTTGCTTCCACGCTCTTGGTAGCAGTTGGAACGGCCAATAGTCGGCGCTTTTCGATGAGGTGACCTGTGGTCA
The DNA here is from genome assembly GCA_020848965.1 of Saprospiraceae bacterium. Lineage (GTDB taxonomy): Bacteria > Bacteroidota > Bacteroidia > Chitinophagales > Saprospiraceae > UBA6168. Next base: position 4,631 of record JADLHE010000364.1, on the reverse strand, counting down.
AGCAAATGCCATAGGTCTTGTTCTTGATGCGAATGAGCGCATTCTCCAAGTCTTGGATGTACTTGCGCTGGCGGATGGCCATATTGTTCAAGAACTCAATATCGTTGTTGGTGCTGGAGTCGTCCATCCAGTCGCCACCGTGGTCGTCGCCGCTATTTTCTGTAATTTCGAGGATCTGCTCTTGCAGGTAGGAAAGCTCCTGGTTGGCAGTATCCAGTTTCTGTTCAACTAGCACCCTGAACTCCTCCAGATCTGCGTCGGAGTAACGGGCCGTTGTGCTGGCATTTTGTGCTTCCATTTCGATGAAAATTTCGTTTTCGGTAAACAGGGGCGCAAAATAAATGCAAATTATTGAAATGGTTTCAAAAAAAATCGCATCTGAATTGGCTTGCTTGCTTTTTTTGGTTCAATTCACGGCTGTTTTGTGCAGCGTGCATCAGAATTCAGTTTAAACGCAGGTCTTTCATTAAGTCACATGCCCCGTTTTTGTTCAAAGCGGGTGCCCATTTGGGCAAATTACCAGTGCAAATAATGGAATCTTGCCTTTCCCAGGGTATTCAACTCGAAGGCAGGCGCAGGCATTTTTAGGAAATTCAGTGCCTTTAGTGCCACCTTCACCCAACGCCGTTTGGTGGGTATCCTCGACCAGTCCACATCCAATGAAAGATAGTACTGGCGGTGCCTCGGATAGCGCACAGGGTCAAGTTCAAAAACAACGCCATCTTCGGTCTCCCAGCGGTTCTGAGTGCCACCGTAGAGGTTGCCAGCACCATAGCCGAAGGCGAGGTTCAGCCATTTCGGAAACTTCGTGTCCGTTTGCTTCACAAACGAATGAACGTTCACGGATGCCCAAACCGTGAGGGCGTTGTAGTCTTTTAACAGCACGTTGAAAAAATTGGTGCCATAAAGCCCGGCTGCACGCTCGTCCAAGGAGGTAATGAGCGTGCCGTCGGTGGAGTAGAGCGGCTCTTGTGGGTAGCCGGGCCGTATGCCCGATACTTTGAACTGTATGCGTTGCGCTTTCCAAGCCATTTCTTGCGCAGCAAAAACGCTGGCCCCGGTGAGGTTGAAGCACATGTCGCCAAAGGAAAAGCCCCATTGCTCCGAAAAACCATCCATTGTTTCAATGGTGGTCATGATGCCAAGGCCCACGCCCACGGAGGTCCACATGGCGTTGCGGCGTTTCATGCCCGTCCAGCGGGCACCCTCGAAGACGTAGTTGCAAGCCGTCCATGTAGAGAACAAATGGCCTGCCTTGTCCATTTGGTTCCATTCGTTCCAGTCGTTGAAGGTGTGGAAACTGGTGAGCGGGTAGTCTTGGTACCACGATTTCCCGAGCGCTGCGCTGAGGCCGCCATAAATGGCCGTGCCCGTGCCCGTCATCGCCCAAAACCGGGTCTTGTCAAAACTGACAGCGGGCTGGAGGGAGAAGAGCTTTGCGGGAGTGGCCAGCGAGTCGGGCGGTGCTTGCCCACGGACGGTGAACGTACAAGCCAAGCAAGCCAACAACAGCGTTGACCTCACGGGTTTTATATGTAGTAAAGCAAAAAAGCCCATGTTTGCCTCTAAATCGTTTTGTATTTCATTGAAACGCAAGCGCATAAGCCCAATATTTACAACGATAACGGCGATATGTTTCTACATACCGCCGTTATCATGGCAAATAACACTGTTGCTGTTATGGATATTGGCCGTAACGGCTTAATCCACAACGATTTCATCCACAAAAAGCCAAGCCTCGTGGCCCTCGCCTTGCTGCCCGGCCGGTATGACGCCGTAGCGCTTGGCTATCACCTTTAAGTAACGGGCCTTTTGCTGGTTCAGCGGAAATTGCACGTCCGCCACCTTGCTATCGCCAGCAGCAATGGATTGGATACTGCCCAATGACATGAAGATTTTGCCATCGTTGGAATAGGCCGCTTCAAAAGATTTTGGGAGGTACACCCATTGGCCGGGGCCGCTGAAGAAGCGGGCGGTAACGGCATTGAGTTCAATGGCTGAACCTAGGTCTATCACGGCTTCAAAATCCTTGCCCTCGAACCCAAGCCACTCCGTGCCACCATAGCGGTCGGTTGGGCCATGTACACCGTTAATGATGCTGCTGGGGCCGCTGCCGCTGTATTTTTCGGCAGGCAGGTTGGTCAATCTGATGGTTTTGCCAGCCGCCTTGTGCATGCGGAATCGCAGCTCTGCCCCAGTCCCGACTGCCTTGCCACCTTCGAAGGATTGTGCCCGCACGATGCAGTCTTTCTCAATTTTTAGGGGCTGTTCGTACAAAGCACTGCTGGGCGAAATGTCGTTCCCGTCTAATGAGTAGCGGATTTCTACACCATCCATTTTTGGTGAAAGGGCCACGCTGATGCCCTTGCCCTCGGCTACTACGACATTGGTTTTTACGTCGTAGGTTTTGTTGGCTGCAGCCACGCTCATCGCTTTTAAGCGCTTCAAGTGGTAGCTCAATCGGCCCGTGAAACTGTCGTAATTGCGGCTGGCCTGAGGCGACCAAGCTATTTCGGCAATTGCGCAAGCACGTGGATAAGCCATATAGGTCAGCTTCGCAAAATCGGGGATATACTCCGTCCAGAGGTTGGCCTGTACGCCGAGGATGTGTTTGAGCTGCTCTGGAGTCAGGTCGGCGGGGTCGGGGTTGAAGCTGTAAACCTTGTCGAGCGGCAGATAACCACCGATGGCCAGCGGCTCGTTGGGGTCTTGAGACTGGTAATAATCGAGGTAACAGAAGTCGGTCGGGGTCATGATTACGTCGTGGTTCTGCTTTGCTGCCGCAATGCCGCCGTCCGTGCCCCGCCAGCTCATCACGGTGGCATTGGGCGCCAGCCCGCCTTCCAAAATCTCGTCCCAACCGATGATGCTGCGGCCCTTTGTGTTCAGGAACTTCTCCATGCGCTGGATGAAATAGCTCTGTAGGCCGTGCTCGTCCTTGAGGTTGTTTTGTTTGATGAGGTTTTGGCAAAATGCACTTTGCTCCCACATGGTTTTGGGGCATTCGTCGCCGCCAATATGGATGTATTTCGATGGGAAAATGTCCATCACCTCGGTCAGCACATCTTCCAGGAACTTGAAAGTGGCTTCGTTGGGACAAAAAACATTGTCGTAAACGCCCCATTTCGTGCCCACCTCGGCGGGCTTGCCCGTGCAGCCCAATTCGGGGTAGGCAGCAATAGCAGCGAGGGCGTGGCCCGGCATCTCAATTTCCGGGATGACGGTGATGAAGCGCTCGGCAGCGTATTTCACGATTTCACGGGCTTCGTCTTGGGTGTAGAAGCCGCAGTATTGCTTGCCGTCGTACTTCTGAGGGGTGTCGTTGTAATGCCCAACTAGGGTCTCCTTGCGGCAAGCCGCAACGGTTTGGAGCTTGGGGTATTTCTTGATTTCGAGGCGCCAGCCTTGGTCTTCGGTGAGGTGCCAATGGAAGCGGTTCATCTTGTGCAGCGCCATCAGGTCAATATACCGTTTCACGTCGTCCACACTGAAAAAGTGGCGGCCCACATCGAGGTGCATGCCCCGGTAGGTGTAGCGGGGCTGGTCGGTGATTTCCACGCAAGGAATTGAAAGTGAGGAAATTGTGCCAGTTTCAGCCTCTACGGGCATGAGTTGCCGCAGGGTCTGAACGGCATAGAAAGCGCCTGCCCCGGTTTTTGCTTTTATGGTTACTTCGTAAGGCGTCACGATGAGTGCATAGCCCTCTTCATGGGCGATGCTTGGGTCTAGTTGGAAGATGAAGGCGTCTTTGGCTGCCTCGCCCTCCATTGGTGCAACGGTAGTGCCCGTGGCTTTTATCAAAATGGCGGCGAGTTGGGCTGCGGCGGTTTTCAGCCCCTCGTCGGCGTCGTCAAGTAAAATTTTAGTGTCCCCCGTGACTTTGAACTCGCCCTGCATTTCGAGGAGGCTGACCGGCTGCGGGATGACGTGGTAGCGGGCGGCTTCGCTGCTTCCGGCAGCACTGCCGCCGGGGCTTGGGCCGTCATTTTTGCAAGCGAAGAAAAATGTGAGGAGTAAGAATGGTAAAAACAGTTTTTTCATGCTGAGAATGGTTGTGTATTTTTCGTTCACGATTTATAAATCCCTGTTTTTCAGGAAGCAGTATCATTTCTTTTCTTTAGAACAAAAGCATCTGGGTCAACTGGTTTTGGTGGAATGCCAAGCGCCCTTTGCATGGCAAGCAAGGCAAAAAGCCTTGCAATCCGCTGATAGGGCGTGAGCCTAAGAAAGGCCGCCTGTGTCTCGGCTTCCATTTCTTCAAATGTCTCAAACGGCTTCCAATCCAGTTTTTTGCTCATCTTGATTTTTTCTCAAAGATAAAATGATTGCATCACAACGGGTAAAACCAAGGCACCAGCACCATGATGGCCACGAAAAGCAACAAGGTGACCCAGATGCCCACCTTGAAGAAATCGGCAATCTTGTAGCGCCCCGGCCCATAGACCAGTATGCAACTTGGCTCAAACGGTGTAATGAGCGAAACGGATGCACCCAACATGACCCCAAGTGCAAAAGAAATTGGATTTGCGCCCAGCGCCTCCGCCGATTCCAGTGCCACGGGCAGTATGACCAGTGCCGCCGCCGCATTGGACATGGGTTGCGTCAGCAAAATGGTGAGCAGTACATAGGCG
>JADLHE010000363.1 GCA_020848965.1 Saprospiraceae bacterium | reverse complement strand
TTTGGCGTATCATCGCCTCATACCCCCCACCAGTCGAACACCAGGCAATTTCACCACCTTATAACCCAATTCCACCCCATCGCTTTGGCGTACCAGCCCGTCATAAACCTTCACCAACACTTTACAAACCTTTATCAGCGCCGCCATAAACCCCTATCATCCCTTCCTAAACCTTCATCAGCGCCGCATAAAGTGATTTCAGCGCTTTACAAAGCTGCATCAGCCCGTCGCTTTGGTGCATTGGCGCTGCGCAAAATCGCATTTACTTCAACCTTTCCCGCAACGCCAACATCTCATCCCTAAATTGCGCCGCAGAGATGAAGTCCAGGTCCTTGGCCGCTTTTTTCATCTTGTTTTCTGTCTCCACGATGAGGCGCTCGACTTGGTCACGGGTCATATGCGCAACGATGGGGTCGGCGGCGATGCTGAGGGCTTCTGGTTCGATATAGTATTCCCGCTTGCCCCGGATGTCGAGGACGCTGCTGCGGGCCATGATTTCTTCCCTTGTCTTCGCCAATGACTTCGGCGTGATGCCGTTCTCCTCGTTGTAGGCCATTTGGATGCTGCGGCGGCGGTTCGTTTCGTCAATGGTGCGCTGCATGGAGTCGGTGATGACATCGGCGTAGAAAATGACGAGGCCGTTCACGTTCCGGGCGGCACGGCCAGCGGTCTGGGTGAGCGAGCGGTCGTTGCGAAGGAAGCCTTCTTTGTCGGCGTCGAGGATGGCAACGAGCGAAACCTCCGGCAGGTCAAGCCCTTCCCTCAAAAGGTTTACCCCAATCAAAACATCGAACTCGCCGAGGCGCAGGTCCCGCAGGATTTCCACCCGTTCCATCGTCTCCACTTCCGAGTGGATGTAGCGCACTTTGATGTCCAGCTTCGCAAAATACTTGGCCAGCTCCTCGGCCATGCGCTTGGTGAGCGTGGTGACGAGGATGCGCTCGTTTTTCACCACCCGCTCCTGTATCTCGGCCATGAGGTCGTCCACTTGGTTCAGGCTGGGCCGCACTTCTATCGGTGGGTCAATCAGTCCGGTCGGGCGGATGAGCTGCTCCACGATTTCGCCGCCCGTTTGCTCCATCTCGAAGTCGCCGGGCGTGGCACTGACGTAGATTATCTGGTTTTGCAAGCTCTCAAATTCGGTGAAACTGAGTGGTCGGTTGTCAATTGCCGAAGGCAGCCGGAAACCCCAGTTGACGAGGTTCATCTTGCGAGCACGGTCGCCGCCCCACATGCCCCGCACCTGCGGGATGGTGACGTGACTTTCGTCAATGACCATGAGATAATCATCGGGGAAATAATCGAGCAAACAGAAGGGCCTCGTGCCGGGCACCCGGCCATCGAAGAAGCGGGAATAGTTCTCCACGCCGCTGCAATAGCCCAGTTCCTTTATCATTTCGAGGTCGAATTCGGTGCGCTCCTTGATGCGCTTGGCCTCCGAGTAGCGGCCTTCTTTTTCAAAATATTTGACCTGTTCCCAGAGTTCATCCTGTATGTCCCGGATGATGTCGCCCATGCGCTCCTTCGGCGGCACGTAGAGGTTGGCGGGGAAAATGGCGGCGGTTTTCAGGCTTTCTATCCGCTTTCCGCTCTCGACTTCCAGCCGTTCGATGGCCTCTATTTCATCGCCAAAGAAGATGATGCGATAGCCGTAGTCCACGTAGGGCAGGTTGATGTCCACGGTGTCGCCCCGCACCCGGAAGGTGGCCCGCTTGAAGTCCACTTCGGTGCGGGAGTAGAGGCTCTCGACGAGCCGGAGGAGGAAGGAGTTCCTCGTTATCTTCATGCCTTCGGCAATGCGGATGATGCTCGTGCTGAGGTCTTCTGGGTTACCCATACCGTAGATGCAGGAGACCGAGGCCACGATGATGATGTCCCGCCGACCACTGAGCAGTGAAGAGGTGGCCCGCAGCCGGAGCTTGTCCACCTCCTCGTTGATGTTCAAATCCTTCTCGATGTAAGTGTCCGTGACGGCGATGTAGGCCTCCGGCTGGTAGTAGTCGTAGTAGCTCACGAAATACTCCACCGCATTGTCTGGAAAGAACTCCCGGAACTCGCCGTAGAGCTGAGCGGTCAAGGTTTTATTGTGCGTGAGCACTAACACGGGGCGGTCTAGCTGCGCAATGACGTTGGCGATGGTGAAGGTCTTGCCCGACCCCGTGACGCCGAGCAGCACCTGCGCCCGCTCATGGTTTTCCACGCCCGACACGAGCTGGCGGATGGCTTGCGGCTGGTCACCCGTGGGTTTGTATTTGCTATCTAAATGGAAAATGGACATGGCGGCGAAGGTAGTTTGAGCTTGCGAAATCCCGCAACCAAAGGTCGGGAAATGGTAGGGATAAAGGACAAAAATAAGGGGTGGGAAGTTCAATGGGGAAGGCATTTTCTGTAAATGCTGAAACTTTCAATCTACCTTGTGCCCAAGTTTTGAAATCAACAATAATTGACATCATCAAACGCATTTCTCCATGAAAAAACAGCAATTAACCGTGCTTTTACTTTTGTTCTTGCCCATCTTTGCCTTGGCTCAAAGCCCAAAGAAAAAAAGCAAAAACTCCATCCTTGCCGCCACAAATTTCAATTTTTATACCCCGCTCAAGTCCTATCAATTCACGAAGGAATATTTCAGGACTTATGACGACCTCATTCTAAAGTATATCACCAAGGATGCTGGCACTTTTACGGTTGAAGATGGCGATTCGACAATCATTACCAGAACACTCAACAGGAGGATGCCCAGTCAATTAATTGGCTTGGGAGCAAGTTTGCAATTCAGAAACCTCAAAGGGCTTTTTCATGAGTTGTCCATAACGAAGCTAAGTTACTATAAAACAGACCATACGCTGACATATACCGCAGTGGACTCCAATGGTGACAAAAAGCATTTAGCATATGGGTTTAATGAAAAAATGCTTGCTTTTGCATTCAGGTACGAACTAGGCAAGTACTTTGGTCGGAACAAAAATGCGGCCTTGCGATTTGGCCTCAGCGGAGGAATTGAACAAAGCTTTTATCGTTTCAAACCCCGCCCCAACAACTTTTCCGACTCTCCGCTTGAAGCCAAGCTCTATACGATTGACCTTGCATTGATTCCAATGCTTTCCGCAAAGGTTTCCAAATACCTTTCACTTGATTTTAAGGTAATTCCCAATTTCCTGACAGCTGATTTCGGAACCTTACGTCAAGAAGACCCTAGCTTTACCGTTCGCCAGCAAGGTGGTTTTCGCAACTATAAAAGCCCCGACATGACTTGGGCCTTTAGCATCCAAATGCGTTACATGATAAAAGAAGCCAAGAAACGCCGTAAGGATGATTAAAACCCATTTTTAATAGGCACTAAATTCTTTTGACGCCTATTCATAGACAGCGGCTTAGTCGCTCCTCTTATACTTCAAGTTAATAGTTTATCCTGCCCCAGTCTCCTGATTTTAGCTTCACAGAAATTGTGCATTGTTTGGAATTTCTTTCATTATGCACCTAGGCATGAAACAATCATTACGAAATCCAATCAATTTATTACAATCGTTCCGAATTTGCCTCAAAATCTAAAAGCACAGTTTAATTCATGATACTGTTTTATAGCTCAAATTGTGTTTGAAAGCCATGAACTATGTCGCCACCTTGTCCTTCGAATGCTAAACCTTAACACGTACTTGATATGAAAGAAAAGACTTTTACTTCCATCGTACTGCTTGCAGCTTTCTCCCAGCTCTTTGCTCAAACCTACGCCACCCTACAAATCAACAACACGAGGGTGTGGGTCAGCAACAACGGCTCCCTTTTTTGGGACGGCGAAAATGGCCAGTTCATCGCTCCCTTTGCCTACGGCGAGCCTGCCCATAGCACCATGAAGGCAGCAGGCCCTTGGTTTGCTGGCTTGGATGCTGGCGGCAACCTAAAAGGTGCTGCGCAACTTTACAACGAAGGCGGCAAATCCGATTTTGCGCCTGGGGTTATTAATGCTGAAACGGGCCAAGCCGACAATACCATAACGGATATTTATCGGGTCACCATTGCTGAAATAGAAGCCCATAAAGCCGATTTCGCCGATAATGGCGTCATTGACCACCCGATTCCTGCCATTTTTGGATGGCCTGCAAAAGGAAACCCATATTT
>JADLHE010000362.1 GCA_020848965.1 Saprospiraceae bacterium | reverse complement strand
GCGAACTGGTGGCCATGCTCGTGCTCATCCTCTCGGCCATGAACGTGGTGCGGGAAAAGGAAATCGGCACCATCGAGCAAATCAACGTGACGCCCATCCGCAAATGGCAGTTCATTCTCGGCAAGCTGCTGCCCTTCCTCTTCATCGGATTGTTCGATTTGGCGCTGGGCCTCACGGTGGGCAAGCTCCTTTTCAATATCCCTTTGGAGGGTGACCTTGGGCTGGTCTTTGCTTTTTGCGTAGCAAATATCTTTGCCGTGCTCGGCATTGGTTTTTTCATCTCCAATTTCGCCGACACGCAGCAGCAGGCCATGTTCATCGCTTGGTTTTTCATGGTCATTTTCATCTTGATGAGTGGCCTGTTTACCCCCATAGAATCCATGCCCGAATGGGCGCAGGCCATGACCATCCCGAACCCCATCGCCCATTTCGTGACGGTGATGCGGCTCGTGCTGCTCAAGGGCAGCGGCTGGGCAGACATCCGCTACAATTTCTACGTGATGATTGGGCTGGGTGTGCTATTTAATGCGCTGGCGGTGATGACGTACCGGAAGACGGCGGGGTAGATGCGCTCACCCCACCAACCGCTTTTTCCCTTCTCGATAGCCCAAGCTTTTTGGCCTCGTTCCGAAACATTCGTAGTGGATTTCCTTCAAATCGTCGTGGAAGCCCCAGCCGATGCCGGAGGACTGCACCACGATGTCCTCGCAGCGCTCAGCGAACTGTGCTTGCAGTTTTTCGGCTTCTATAATTTTGGTCGCCTGCGCAAAAGCGTTGGCAGCCGACTCGTAAAATACGCTGTCAATGTCCCCAACGTCGTTCGTGAAATCCACGGCGCACTCCACCCGGTAGAGGATGAGGCTCACCAAATCGGTCTGGAAAACGGCCATGTTCTTGAAGTCGGAAAGGATGCGCCGAAGCTGCGATGCCTTGGGGTTTTTCGGGTTGCCGCTGGCAGCGTAAAATTGGCTTTTGACCGATTTTTTATACTCGTCGAGCACTACGTTGCGGCCATCTTTTTCGCCCAGCTCCATTTGGTAGTAATGCTGTACATCCTTGAACTTCTTGAACAATTTGCTCAATTCTGCTACCAGTTCCTCTTGGGTCAATTGCGCTATCTGCTTCTCGAATTGCCGTTGCGATAGTTTGCCGCTCATAAGTATGCATTAAATATTTGCGGCAAAAATAGCAGGCTTCGCAGTTTACAAACCGTATGCCGTGGAATAAGATATTTCACGCATTGAAAATTTCATTTGTTCCGTACATTGCCGCACTATTTCACCAATTTTTTCACCTTTCACCTTATTTACTATGGCTTATTTAGAGGTTCTCATTGCAGCAATTGCTGCATTTGCGCTCGGCGCAGTTTGGTACACCGCATTGTTTGGCAAGACTTGGCAGGCTGAAACGGGTATTTCCGAAGAGGCTGCAAAATCACGGGTGGCTGTCACGCACGGCCTGGCTTTCGTGATGATGTTTGTGCTGGCCTATTCTACCAATTTCGTTATCGGCTTTCACGACGTTGCGGAGCAGACCTTCGTTCATGGCGCTTTCCACGGAATGCTATCTGCGCTCACCGTGGCGCTGCCAGCTGTAGCCATCAACTATTTGTATCAACTGAAATCCATGCGTTTGTTCTTGATTGACGGCGCTTATCTTGTGGCCTTTATGGCCTTGCAGGGTGGCGTGCTGGCCGCTTTGAAACTTTAAAACAGTTCCTACAAGAAAGCCCCGTGTGATATGATTTCATACGGGGCTTTTTGCTGCCTAAACCAGCAGTTTAGCTAGTACCACATCCCGGTAGCTCGCCCCGATGGGTAGTTTAAGCTTCCCTACAACCACCTGATTTCCCTCCAAAGCATCCACTTTTTGAATGGCCACGATATAAGATTTATGGATGCGCAAAAAAAGGTCGGTGGGCAATTCCTCTTCCAAGTTTTTCAGTGAATTCAGCGATAGAATGCGGCCCTGCGGCGTGTGGTAGGCCACGTATTCCCGCATTCCTTCCACGTAGGCAATGTCCTCGAAGCGCAGCCGATGCACTTTGTGCTCCGATTTTACCAAGATGAAATCCTTGGCAGCGGCGGGCGTTTCGGTCGGTGTTTGTTGCTGCGCAACAGCTTGATTAGCCGCCGCTTTGCGCAGGTTGAGCAGGTCGGTGGCCTTGTTCACGGCCTGCACGAAACGCTCGAAAGAGAAGGGTTTCAGCAGGTAGTCCGTGGCGTCGAGGTTGTAGCTTTCGAGGGCAAATTCCGAGTAGGCCGTCGTGAAAATTACGAGCGGGCGGTGCTTCAGCGTTCGCAAAAACTCCAGCCCAGTCATGCCTGGCATTTGAATATCGAGGAAAAGCAGGTCAATCGGCTGTGCGTTCAGCGCCTGCAACGCCTCGAAGGGGTCACGGCATTTGCCCGCCAGCGACAGGTGCGGCACCCGACCGATATAGTTTCCGAGCAGCTCACGGGCCAGCTCTTCATCATCCACGACAAGGCAGTTGTAGTTGGTCATTTGCTGTTGGTTATTGGCTGTTGGCCAGTGACAGTTTTAGATGAACTTTAAACTCCCGCTTCCCCTTTTCAATCCGCAATTCATGCCGATTGGGGTAGAGCAGTTCCAATTGGCGGCGCACGTTTTCCAGCCCGATGCCGCCCGTTTCGTTTTTGGTGAAACCCGTTTTTGGCAGGCTGTTGCGAACCTCCAGCGTCACGGCGGCTTCGTCGGTTTTCAGGCGGATGTCAATCCAGCCATTGGCCAAGTCCTCCACTTTGCTGTGCTTGAAGGCATTCTCCACGAAAGGGATGAAGAGCATGGGCGCAATGCGGAGTTCGGGGCGGCTATCGTCGAGTTCGGCTTTCACGTTCAGTCCCCGGCTGTCCTTCAGCAGGTTCAGGGCGATGAAATGGCGCAAGTACTCGATTTCCTTGCCTAGCGGCACGGTCGCCTCCTTGCAGTCGTAGAGCACGTAGCGCAGCATGGCGGAGAGTTTCAGCAGGTTTCCCGACGCTGCATCCGATTTCAGGACGGTCAGGGTATAGATATTGTTCAAAGCATTGAACAGAAAATGCGGGTTCACCTGCGATTTCAGGAACTTCAACTCCGATTCCAGTTTTTCGCTCCGCAAAACGGCCATTTCCTGCTCCTTGCGGCGGGCATAGGCCGCTAGTTCAAAGACGGCGGTCCCAACCCAAGCCGTGAAAAACGGCATGGACTGGCCCAGCAGCCGCATCCAATGCTTGGGCGATGGCTCATCATGCTCGCCCAAATGTGGCCTGCCAAGGCCCGGCCTGAAAGACTCGGCCCAAGGCGCCGCTTCCCAACTCACGAGTTTCACCACCACGATGAGCAGCGCCAGCCCGGCCAGCCAATAGGCCGTTTGCTTGCTTTTGAAAAACAATTGCGGCAGCAACACCTCCATGTTCACCAAAACCACCGTTGCAATGCCGACCAAAACCACCATGTTCTTCACGAGGAAGCGGTCGGCCTTGTCCCAGTCGCCGGAAAGCAGGACTGGTACGAGCAGCCAGAAGCTCCCCCAGAAAAGGATTTGAAGTATGGTGTTTTTATGCAAAGGACGCATTGTGCGATGTTTTAAACTTTCGGCAGCAAAGCTGGTCAAATGCGCCGTTTGCGCCAAAGTTTTATCCATGAACGTGGCGTTTTCATCAATGAAACCTTGGTTGCGAAGCAAAACAGCTGCTATCAACCGTGTTCGTGGACAAATTCGCCTTGTTCATTGAATAAACTGGCGGCGGGTAGCGTTTGAGCGCAGCTTTGTGTCATCGTTTTGAATCAATCATTAAAAAAATGCAATCATGAAAAATCTAAAGAAATCATCCCTGCTCATCCTGCTCTTCGCCGCTTATTTCACCAATGCCCAAGCCCAAAGAGGGGGAGGCGATGGCCCCGACTTCGACCCCATTGAACGTGCTGAGCACCACACCG
>JADLHE010000361.1 GCA_020848965.1 Saprospiraceae bacterium | reverse complement strand
GCGTTCATGATGAGGGCCAAACTGAGGAGCAGGAGCAGGGTAGAACCAAAATACCCGAAGGAAAAACCCTTGGCGCTCGTTTGGTCCATGCGGTCTTCTGTGACGATGGCAGGCAGGTAGGAATTGTAGAAAACGATGCTGCCCGCATAGCCGACCGTGGCTATCAAAGTGAAGAAAAGCCCCCGGTGTACGTCCTCCACGGAGTCGAAAGTGAACAGCCCGCAGCAGCCTATTGCGCCCAAATAGCAAAAAAAGCGCATAAAGGCCCGGTGGTTGCCGGAGTAATCGGCGATAGAAGAAACTATGGGGGAGAGCAGCGCCACGATGCCAAACGCCAAGCCAAGGTTGATGGAATAAATGGCCGTGTTCTGGAACTTAAAGCCCAAGACATCAATAATGGTATTGCCATTGACCTTGGTGACGGTATTATAATAGGCGGGAAAAATGGCCGAGGTAATCGAAAGCACATAGACCGAATTGGCCCAATCGTACATGAGCCACGACCAGATGGTGCGCTTGTCGTTCTTGACGATGGTGGTGTTTGTTTGACTTGTCATCTTTGGCGTTTTTCGTTGCTGGCTTAAAGGTAAATGGATTTACGATTTTGGATTTACGATTTACCCTGTCTGCCGACAGGCAGGGATTGGGGGAAACAACTTTAGATTGGCTAGATTCTAAATCTTGCCAGTATAAACAGGGTATCGAATAATTTTTAACCAGTATTTCAGGATAATAGATACCGTATTGAGAATCGTTTTATTTTTAGTAGCAATCAATTGAATTTCAAGCAGTTACCCGATACCTGCCTGTCGGCAGATAGGGTAAATCACAAATCGTAAATCGTAAATCAAATTACCTTTGCCAAAAATTAGCTAATGAAACCGACAGTCACCTTCCTGCTCCTGTTAGTCTTTCTTCCGCTTTTTGCGCAGCAAACAAAGCCCTTTGTCTTGGGTGAAATCCATGAAATCAAATCTACACAATTAGGGGAGAACAGAACCCTTAACATTTACTTGCCCGAAGGCTATGCTGCTTGCGACACCTGCAAATACCCGGTCATCTACCTGCTAGATGGCACCGCAGACGAGGACTTCATACACGTGGCTGGCTTGGTGCAGTTCTGCAATTTCTCTTGGATAAACATTCTGCCGCCCTCCATTGTGGTGGGCATCGCCAATGTGGACAGGAAGCGGGATTTTACTTTCCCGACCACCATTGAACAGGACAAAAAGGACTTCCCTACCACGGGCGGCTCCGCCAATTTCATTGCCTTCTTGGAAAAGGAGTTGCAGCCTTTCATTGCGAAGCATTACAAGACCAACGGCCATAAAACCATCATCGGGCAGTCATTAGGTGGTCTGTTGGCGACGGAGGTGCTCTTCAAAAAGCCTGACTTGTTCACGCAATATATCATCATCAGCCCCAGCCTTTGGTGGGATGGGGAGTCGCTTCTGAAGCACGAAATGACAACATTGGCCGCCAATCGGCCCCAAAAAGTACATGTCAGCATTGGGAACGAGGGCAAGGTGATGGAAAGGGACGCCCGGCGATTGTACAAGCAATTGAAAGCAAACGGTATCCACGTCGGCTACAACTGCCTAGGCAAGGAAGACCACGCAAGCATCATGCACAAAGCCTTGTTCGAGGCATTTCTTTGGATGAAAAACTGATTCCTGATTTAAAACTGCTACTGGCCGATTTTTTCACAAGTGCCTATTTTTCAAGAAAAATAAAGGCTCGTACTTGCGTTAAGATGGCTTGTATATTTCCTTGAAAAGCCATTACCTGCTTCATTTTAGAGGTGACACCCCTTTTGATTTGGCCAATGGTTGTTTCGTGAGCTTCCAATGGCTTTTGGTAAACAGCTACTCTTGTTTAGATTACAAGTACTGTCCTTTAGATTGTGATTACTGCCGTTCGGTAGCCAATTACTTTTCACTTTTTGGTTTAAAAAGGCCTTCTGTTTGGCAGTATTGGAGCTTTTTGGGGTGTTAGAAACCTTTATTTTAAAGGGACTTTTACAGTTTTGAAGCTAAAATGGCGAGCATAGAATCGAAGTTGTGCAAGAAAATATTTCTCACAAATTTAGCGGTGGTTTTTGGCAATATCAAGTGGCAGGGGGATTCAATGATTGGATAGCTTTGCTCCTTGGTTTGGTAAATAGCTTGCCCCGAAAAGCCACCATTTCCCCGAAATTTTATCTTTGCGCAACACAAACCGTCAACAATGATGTACAAAAAGGCAATCTACCTGTTTTTTCTTGCTTTCGCAACCGCTTTCTCGCTCCAAGCCCAACCTGACCGCTGGCAGCAACGGGTGGACTACCAGATGGACATTGACATGGACGTTGCGAAGCACCAGTTCAAAGGCAGGCAGCGCTTGAAATACACCAACAATTCGCCCGACGAACTGGACAGGGTGTTCTACCACCTCTACTTCAATGCATTTCAGCCAAACAGCAATATGGACGTGCGCAGCCGCAGCTTGCCCGACCCCGACAAACGGGTAGGCGACCGCATTAGCAAGTTGAAACCTGACGAATACGGCTGGCATAAAATCACTTCACTGAAAATGGACGGCAAGGACTGCAAATGGGAGGTGAACGAGACCATTTTGGAGGTGGAATTGCCCAAGAGCATCAAGCCGAATTCCACCGTGGAGTTTGAGATGGAATTCAATTCGCAGGTGCCTATTCAGATACGCCGCTCCGGCCGCAATAGCGCTGATGGCATTGATTATTCCATGGCCCAATGGTACCCCAAAATCTGTGAATACGACTACCAAGGCTGGCATTCCAATCCCTATGTGGCCCGTGAGTTCTACGGCGTCTGGGGCGATTTTGATGTGAAGATTACCATTGACCGGAAGTACTGCCTTGGGGCCAGTGGCATCCTTCAAAACGGTGGTAATATCGGTTGGGGCTATGAGCCAGAGGGCACGGCGGTCAGGCCAGAAAAAGGCGACAAGTTTACGTGGCATTGGAAGGCCGAGAACGTCCATGACTTTTCGTGGGCTGCCGACCGGGACTACAAGCATGTCGTTTATCGCCGCAAGGATGGGCTGGTGTTCCACTTCCTTTACGAAGACAAAGAGGACATCCGCAAAACATGGGAAGCCGCCCCGCTCCAGATGGACAAGGCGTTTGATTTCATCAATAAGAACTTTGGGCAATACCCCTACAAAGCCTATTCCTTCATCGAAGCGGGCGATGGCGGCATGGAGTACCCGATGGCTACTTTTCTGGCGGGGGGCGCTGGCATCGGTACCTTCATCCATGAGGCTGTGCATGCTTGGTATTATGGCCTGCTTGGCAGCAATGAAAGCCTCTACGCCTGGATGGACGAGGGTTTCACGGAGTACGTGACCTCGGAGGTGGAAAACTACCTCATGCAGGAAAAACTGATGGGCGGCACACCCGCCGATAACCCCCATTTGGACAACAATGTGGGCATGATTCGCTTCATGAAATCAGGTAGAGAGGAGCCGCTTTCCATCCACAGCGACCACTACACGGCCAATGCGCCTTACAGCGTCGGTGCTTACGTGAAAGGCCACGTCATCCTCACGGAATTGCAGTATATCATGGGCAAGCCTGTTTTCGATAAGGCGTTCAAGACCTATTTCGACACTTGGAAGTTCAAGCACCCGAACGCCAACGATTTCATTCGGGTCATGGAAAAAGAATCGGGCTTGGAACTGGATTGGTTCAAGGAGTACTTCGTCTATACCACCAAGACAATTGACTACGCCGTGAAGTCGGTCGGAAAAGAGAGCCGCAAGGAGACCAAGATTGTGTTAGAGCGCAAGGGTTTGACGCCCATGCCGCTCGATATTACCGTGACCTACAAGGACGGCTCCAAGCACATCTATAATATCCCCCTCGACCTCATGCGTGGTGCCAAAAAAGGAACCGAGTTCACAGGCACGAAATACTCCGTCCTGCCCGATTGGCGCTGGACGCACCCAACTTATGAGTTTATCCTTGATGAAAAACTGAAGAAGGTGGAAAAAGTGGAGATAGATGCTTCCATCCGCCTTTTAGATGTGGACAGGGAGAACAATGTTTGGGGGAAGAAGGGGGATGAGAAAGACGATGATGATAATGATGAATGATAAATGAAGAATGATGAATGGCCACCTAGCCATTCATCATTCTTCATTTATCATTCATCATTTTTGAAGACCAATTTAACATGCCCAATATGGTGTTCCCCATGCCAAGCGTACAACCCCGTCATGGTATCCATTGAATAGACCTTGCCATAAGCCGGATGAATATAGGTCCGGGCAAAATCTTCCTCCTTCATGCTCCGCAATAGATGCACCCAGCGGTGGTGGACGCCTCGCAGGATTTGCAAAGAGCTTTCCACGGGCAATTGGCTGTCTGCCAATTGTGCCCAAAGCCCTTCCGAATAAGGTTTGATGGTCGGCGCATCTTCCGTCAAGGACAGATGCAGTCGGCAATAGGCATTGATATGGCTATCCGCCAAATGATGCACGACTTGGCGTATGGTCCAGCCATCCGGACGGTAGGGGGTGTCCAATTGCGCTTCGGAGATGCCCGCCAAGGCAGCTTCCAGTTGTTGCGGCAGCGCCGCAATTTTTTCTATCCAAGCTGCACGCATTTCAGGTGTCACGCTCTCTGGCATTGCGAATTTGCCAATTGGGTATTTCAGATGTTCCATTTTTGAAGGATTGAAGGATTGAATGTTTGAAGCCTGCCTGTCGGCAGACAGGGATTGAAGGCCTTGGGGGTCAAGGCTGGAAGCGCATTTCCATGCGGATGTCAGCCCGTACGAAGTCGTTCCTGTCCAAAGGTACTTCTACGAAGCCTAGTTGTCGGTAAATCTCGATGGCCGTAGCTGAACCTTTGGTGTTGGAGAAGAGGTAAAGCAGTTCTGCGCCCACGGCTTTTGATTTTTCGATGGCTGCTTCGCAAAGCAAGCGACCAACGCCGTGGCCACGGTAACGGCTGTCCACCGCCATTTTGATGAGTTCGTAGGTGACGCCGTCGTCCTTTATCAGCCCGGCAGTACCGACGATTTCCCCGTCCATTTGCGCCAGCAAGATATGGCCACCGCCAGCCAAGATGGATGTTTCTGGTTGGCTACAGTGCAGGTGGTCAATCTCTTCCATGAAATAGGCGTGGGTAATCCATGCTTCGTTGATTTCCTTCCAGCGTTGGAAGTGGTCAGGGTGGTATTCAATAATGTGGACAGGGTTTTTCATCGTCGTAACACGGTCTGCTAGACCGTGCATTTTTAGTTGAATCAAGCTAATGGTTCTTATTGAGGTTTTGAAGCACGGTCTGGCAGACCGTGTTACTTTAGGACGCCAAGATATGCAACCCACGGCCCAACTTCCAAAGAATATTGCTTGGCCATTATCCGGCTTATTTGAGCGATATGGCCAAGGTCGTGAACCGTCCAGCAGGAGAGCAGTTCCTTAATCGTGACCAGGCCAAGTGCTGGATGGATGCCCTGCAAGTTCAGGGCATCGTCTTCCAGCCTCATTTGTTTAAGTATCTGCAAATTCTCGTAACGCAGTCGGGTAAAAGCTTCCAAGAGCTGTTCTAATTGTTTTCCATTACTCCCTTCAAATTGCGCAAAGCGGTCGAAAGGGGCAAATGGTTCGCTTGTTCCTTTTTCGAGGATATGTTTTATTCGTGGAATCCAATCGGTCTGCTCGCCGTGTATCAAATGGCCCATTACATCGAAGGCGCTCCAGGTTTCGCCGCCTTCATTGGCCAATGTCCATTCATCCGAAAGGCCGGACAAAAGCTTGGACAGCACCGCAGGGGTGCGCTCCAGTATTTCGAGTGATTTAGGAAGTGAGAAGTCCATCGGAGAAAAACAGTGCGGGGCCTCACGCCCCACACGCACTAAAAAAGATTGAGTATGAATAAACTTTTCTTTGGTTTCAAGGGCAAATTAAAGGGGAGCTTGGCCTATCTTTGGCGACCGGTTTTAATTCAATTGGTAGTCCGGCACTAAGAGGGATTGAGTAAAATTAGTGATGAGTTATGAGTGATAAATGATGAGTGGCTTTTGCACCTCATCAATCATTCATCGTTTGTCACTCCTAACTCATCACTAGTTTATGTTTCCTTGGAAGTCCGTCATCAACATCAAGCCTACCTGTAACGTTCCCATCTACCTGCAAATCGCCAACCAGATAGTTTGTCAAATCAATGAGAGCCATGTGCAGCCGGGTTCGAGGCTACCGGGCAGCCGTGCCATGTCTGATTTGTTGGAAGTACACCGAAAGACGGTGGTAGCCGCTTACGAAGATTTGGAGGCGCAAGGCTGGATTGAGATACACCCATCGAAAGGTGCCTTCGTGCATACCAAATTGCCGGAGCGGACGCCCGCCCGCATTGCGGAAGCGCCCATAAAAAAAGGTTTTCCCGGCAAGACGGGTTTTGAGGTGAAGCCCTACGATAACATCCATGCACCCGGTTACGCTCCGCCGAACATGATTGGCTTGCATGATGGCCCCGATTTGCGCTTGGTGCCCACGCAGCTCATTTCACAGACCTATAAAAGCATCCTTACCCGGAGGTCGCACGTGCCGCACTTACGTTATTATGAGGTGGAGGGCAATCTTTACCTTCGGCAACAACTTTCGGAACACTTGAACGAAAGCCGTGGGCTGCAAACCACTCCAGAGAACATCTTCATCACCCGTGGCAGCCAAATGGGCATTTTCCTGACGGCGGCCATTCTGCTTCAGCCCGGTGACATTGTGCTGAGCGGCGACCCCGGCTATTATTATGCGGAGAGGGTGTTCACCCATTTTGGGGCAAAGGTTATTCGAGTGCCCGTTGACCAACACGGAATGCGCACCGATGTGGTCAAGGAAATTTGCGAGAAGCAATGTGTGCGTATGCTCTATATCACGCCTCACCACCATTTCCCAACCACCGTAACACTTTGCGCCGAGCGAAGGATGAAGCTCCTCGAAATCGCCAACCATTGCAATATCGCCATCCTAGAGGACGACTACGACTACGATTTTCATTACGAGAGTAGTCCGCTGCTCCCATTGGCCAGCGCCGACCAAAACGGGATGGTCATTTACGTGGGTTCGATGAGCAAGACCTTTGCGCAGTTCCTTCGCATTGGTTTTTTGGTGGCTCCTACCAACCTTTTACATGAAATAGGGCGGCTCAGGCAAATGATTGACGTGCAAGGCGACTACGCCATGGAACAGACAATAGGAGAGCTTTTCCGCCTCGGTGAAATCAAACGTCACATGAAAAAAGCCTTGAAAATCTACAAGCAGCGTCGTGACCATTTTTGCGACCTGCTTTCGAATGAATTGGCTGACCGGATACAGTTCAAAAAGCCAGAAGGAGGTATGAGCATCTGGGCGGACTTTGACCCAGCCTTTCCATTGCCTGAGCTTTCCAACGCTGCAAAGAAGCAAGGTTTAGCTATTTCCAATGGTTCGGTTTACAACAAGGCAAGTGACCGTGGATGGAATGCCTGCCGCCTTGGCTTTGCTGGGCTGAACTTGGAAGAGCAGGAATTTGCGGTTGGCGTTTTGAAAGAGTTGATGAAATAAATGGATTTAAAGGCTCAATTTTTCATTCAGCTTCGCAACAAGCATTGCGGAGGTTCCGTGGCTATAAGTTTTGGGCCTGTCCGCTATTTTGTTTACCCAACGGATACCTTGAATGGCATTGGTCAGAAATATTTCATTGGCATCGAACAAATCAGCTTTTGAGATGGGCTGTTCTAAAACCCTCATTTCTAAGGCTTTAGCGATGTCCATTATTGCTGAGCGCATCGTGCCTGCCACGCAGCCTTCGGTCAGCGCTGGCGTGAAAAGTTCTCCATTTTTGACCAGAAAAATATTGGCGCTGCTGGCACAGCCAAGTCGTCCTTCGGTATTGAACAAGATGCAATCATCAATGCCATTTGCTTTTTTGAAATTGGCGGCTAATACAAATGGTATCGAGGAAGCAAGCTTGAAATTGAAATATTGCAATTGCTCCTGTCTGGAAACTGGGAGCGTTTCATTTGGATAAAACAGAAGGTTCAAACCTTTTTCATTCAGCAAGAACTGGTTGCTGGGCAATGGCGAGGCTTCAATCAGGAATTCAATTAGATTTTGTTCAGGGGTGTAAAGCCCGCCGCCAGCCCGCCACAGGCTAAGCCGGATTCGCCAATTGCCTTTGTGTTTGGTCAGCTTCGCAATTTCATGGAGAAAAAAATCGGAGCTGTGATGTGGTGACCTTTCAAGGCCAAGGCAATCCAAACCTTTGTTCAGCCTTTGCCAATGGTAATACCAAAAAGGCAGTTTGCCTTCTACCACCCGCATCGTCTCAAACAAGCCATCGCCATATCGAAAGCTGCGGTTAGATGTGCCGAAAACAGCCGCATCGTCGGGTAGTAGATGACCATTGAGATTAATTTGCATTTGAAGGTGATTGAAGGACAAAGTTGAAACGAAGACCTTGATTTCCGAAAAATCTTGGAACAAATAACGTTTGCCGCTGTTTTCTTCCCGTCTCCAAACTATCTTTCAATTTTAAATCTGACCAAAAAAATGTTAAAAACACTCGAAATGTCCTATCAAAAAGAAGATAACTACAATCAACTGATGACGGCCAAACTAAGTGACAACTACCGCTCCATCATTGAGGAACTTGGCGAAGATTCCTACCGGGATGGATTGTTGAAGACCCCTGAACGGGCAGCCAAAGCTATGCAGTTTCTCACTTCCGGTTACTCCATGGATGCCGAGGCCATTCTCAGGTCTGCCATGTTCAAAGAGGAATACAATGAGATGGTTATCGTGAAGGACATAGAAATGTACTCGCTTTGCGAGCACCACATGTTGCCCTTCGTCGGTAAGGCGCATATCGCCTACATTCCCAATGGCTATATCGTTGGACTGAGCAAAATACCTAGGGTCGTGGACGTGTTCGCCCGTCGCTTGCAGGTGCAGGAGCGCCTCACGCTCGACATCCTGAATGCCATCAACAATACCTTGAAGCCACAAGGGGTTGCCGTGGTCATTGAAGCCAACCACATGTGCATGATGATGCGGGGTGTGCAGAAGCAAAACTCCTTTACAACCACCTCCGCCTTCCGTGGGCAGTTCGAAAAGCAGGAGACCAGGACCGAGTTTTTGAAATTGATTGGCGCAAAACTCCATTAATAGTTGGATTTGTGAAGCGCTAGATTGTTTCTTTGCGCCGCAAAACATTTCAACAATCAAGCAATCCAACTATGAAAGCATATATCTTCCCCGGTCAGGGTTCCCAGTTCGAAGGCATGGGAAAAGACATGTACGAGAACAATGGCTACGCCAAAGAACTTTTTGAGCAAGCCAACGAAATACTCGGCTATCGCATTACCGATGTCATGTTCGAAGGGGATGCCGAAGCTTTGAAGCAAACGAAGATTACGCAGCCTGCCGTTTTCTTGCATTCCATCGTGAGGGCGAAAATGGCAGGCGACGACTTTCAGCCGGGGGCAGTTGCGGGGCATTCGCTAGGGGAGTTTTCTGCATTGGTTGCGGCTGGTGGAATGACCTTTGAGGACGGCCTTAAATTGGTGCAGCAACGTGCAATGGCTATGCAACGAGCCTGTGAGATGACCGAAGGAACCATGGCCGCCGTGCTGGGCCTAGCCGATGAAGTAGTCGAAGAAATTTGCGCCAGCATTGAATCGGTGGTTGTTCCAGCCAATTACAATTGCCCCGGCCAATTGGTGATTTCAGGTTCGGTGGCTGGTATCGAAGCAGCCGTGGCAAAATGCACGGAAGCAGGTGCGAGCAAGGCCATCGTCCTTCAGGTAGGTGGTGCTTTTCACTCCCCTTTGATGCAACCGGCCAAGGATGAGTTGAAGGCGGCCTTGGAGGCGACTAATTTTACCAAGCCCGTTTGCCCGATTTATCAAAACGTGAATGCCCTGCCGGAAACAGACCCCGACAAGATTCGCCAAAACCTCGTTGACCAATTGACGGCCCCAGTCCGTTGGACACAGACCATGCAAAACATGATTGCCGATGGTGTTGCTGAGTTTATCGAAGTGGGCGGAACCGGCAAAGTGCTTCGTGGCTTTGTGGCAAGGGTGGATAGGCGTTTCCCAACCGCTGCTTTGTAAAAGAAATTTCATCGGATGTCGGCCAATGTTTGCAAAGTGGCGAACTTTTGATTGACCGACATCCGTTGATTGGGGTTCCATATTAGATTTGCATTTTATAAAATCTCGTCGCAAATTGGCGCTCGAATTTAAGAGGCGAAAGGATAACAGAAGGTGTTCATTTTAGCTAACCGTGGTTAATGTTCCCCTTCTTATCCCAAGCAATTTTCGATTTGTTACTTGTAAAATGGCAGAACCTTCCATTAAAAGCGGTCATATCCTGTTGGCTGAGCCTTTCATGCTCGACCCAAATTTCAAACGTACTGCGGTGCTGCTTTGCGAGCATTCGGAGGAAGGGAGCATCGGTTTTATCCTTAACAAAAAGCTGGACATGCGGGTGGACAACCTCGTGAACGGTTTTCCTGAGTTTGATTCGAAGGTGTTTTTTGGCGGGCCAGTGCAAACCGACACTATACACTATATACATAATGTGGGAGATTTGCTCGAAGATAGCCGCCCGATAGCTGATGGCGTATGGTGGGGTGGCAGTTTTGACCAATTGAAATTCCTGATTTCCTCAGAATTGATAACGCCAGATAATATCCGTTTCTTCGTAGGCTACTCTGGCTGGTCCGAGGGCCAACTGGAAGAAGAAATGGAAACCGGCTCTTGGGTGACGGCTCACATGCACCCGAACTACGTTTTCAAGTCCAAGCCCGACTCGCTTTGGTCGCAAATCATGTCCAACAAAGGCGACCTTTTCTCCGTTATAGCGAGCATGCCAGATTCGGTTACCTACAATTGATTTCAGTTCCAATCGCCGCCTTTTCAGTTGAAATTTAGCTTCTTCTCCCTAAAAAGTCATTTGTCACCCAACCAAGGCAAATGCCCTACCTGTCTTGTTGAATTGTTAAGGAAATGGATTCTTGCAGTAGGATTTGCACAGAAGCGTTTCGGGTGATACCTTGTCAATTATTTTTCACCTAAACTTTTTTCAAATCATGAAAGAAAATACGCTAATAGCACTACTCCTATTCATGTTGGCAGTTGCTCCTTATCAAGCCAGCTCACAAACTGCCACCATTGACATCGTCACCATGAAAGATGGCCGGGTACTCAAGGGCAAAATCCAATCGTACTCGCCAGGCCAACAGCTAAGGTTTGAAACAGCAGAGGGTCAAACACTGGAGCTGGCAGATGCAGATGTCGCAAAAATCCAACAGGGCGCAAAACTGGGCGACGAAGAAGCAAATCGCAAAGCGAACGAACTTCCAACGGCGAGGACACGTGGACTCTATGCCAATTCGATGCTCTCATTTGCCGTCGGCCGCAGTGGCGAGGAGGGGCTTTCTTTGGGCGCAGGGTTCAGTGAAGTCGTGGGGTACCAATTTACTAGAGTCTTTGGGGCAGGTTTCGGTTTCGGCATTGACAATTACTCAAGGCGTGGAGAGACGGTCTATCCTTTGTTTGGAGAGCTTAGGGCCATGTTTCCATCGAAAAAGAGCACTGGTAATTTTTATGCAACAGCGGGCGGCGGTTATTCCTTGGGAATACCACGGAAAAGTTTGGATATATCCGAAGCAGAAGGCGGGCCAATGGGCTATTTCGCACTTGGTTATCGGGCCGCTACCATCGAAGGTATTGATATTTACCTCGATTTGGGGGCAAAATTTCAAAGCGCCCATTTTGTCCGCACACTCTATAACGGCGATGTGGAGGTGCGGGACATAGACTTTAAGAGAATCGTATTCAGGGTTGGGATAGGCTTGTGGAAATAGGCAAATCCTGAACAAAACCAGCGAAATCAATCGCATTTGCAAAAGCAAAAGGCATATACCGAAGAGGAGTTGGTCAAGGGCTGTGTTGCCAATGACCGCTACTGGCAGGAGCAGTTTTACCGCCGCTTTTTCCCTGCCATGATGGAGATGTGCCTTCGCCGCACGGATGACCGGGACGAGGCCATGTCCATTGTCAACAACGGTTTTATGCGGGTTTTCAAGAAAATCCACCTGTATTCCTTCAAAGGTTCGCTGGAAGGTTGGGTGAGGCGCCTTGTCTGGCACAGCCTTGCCGACTATTTCAGGGACCAGCAGAAATACGTCCATTTTTTGGTTTTCGAAGAGCGGGACGAACCTGTGCATAGCAATCCAAACAGCCAACTTTTTGCTGATGACATCATGCGGATGGTGAACACTTTGCCACCCGCAAGTGCGGAAGTTTTTAAACTGTATGCTATCGAGGGTTTCTCCCATGCAGAAATTGGCGAGCAATTGGGTATAAGTGACGGGACTTCAAAATGGCATCTTGCTACTGCCCGCCAAAAACTCAAACTGCTCATACATCAACACGAACAAAAGAGCTATGCAGGATAATCGTACGCATATTGACGAGAAGTTCATCAACCATGCTTGGGGCGAAATGCGCAAGCAATTGGACCAAGAGCTGCCAGTTAACACCGAGCAGAAGCGCAGGCCATTTACATTTTGGTGGCTTACGGGCTTATTGCTATTAGTGGCTGGATTCGGCTATTACGCCTATGCAAGGCATGCTAATGTAGTGGTACCCAAAGAAGAAAAACCACTTGGCATGAAGCCAGTTTTATTTGCCGAAAAAGGGAACACAACTACCGATTTGTCAGGTTCGAAATTGAATGCAAGCACCAATGAAGTAGCGAGTGAAAGTCATAACAATCAAAATTTGAGAAATGGATAGCAAGCATTGAGGCAGAAGGTAAGCCAGTCAAATACGCAAGAAAAAGCAGTGAATCCGACAAACCTTGTTGAGCGATTTGAGAATCTTGAGATAGCACAGCAAACAACTGCTGTTTATGTTGAAACAAATGAGGGTGTGTCCATTAATAAAGAGGAACTACCTGAATTGAACCAAATTGCCTATCTTGAAATGGACGAGATGAAGGTGCAAAAGCCTGCTCCAAGCGTTGTTCCCGGAATTCTGAAATCAAAAAATACCAAGCATTTTGCAATAGAGGGCAATGCAATGCACGCACTTCTTAGGCCAGCTTCTGGTACGTCCATCTATATGGTCGCTGATAATAAGCTAGGCGACAATTCTAAGTTTCGGATTGAATATGGGCTAGGCTATTCCTTTGTCCAGCAACCACTTGGGTTGAAATTGGTTTTTGATGAATATAACTCCAATGCCTGGGCGGGCGAAAACATAGTTTATTACGGTACTTACCGAAACGCCCATGAAGTTTCCCAAGCATCTTTATCTGCGGATAGTAAATTGAGCACGACTTACAAACAGGGTTTGAATCTACATTACCTAAGCTCACCCGTCCGAGTAGCTTATCCGATAGGGAAGAAAATGACGATGAGGGTAGGCGTTGAAGCTGGGCTATTGTTGTTTGCCAAATCGAAATTCACAAACGATGGCTTGATTAACGATGTAGTTTCTTCCAAAAATGATGGAAGCAATAGTACTTTGGACAGGAGCTTATCTTCAGCGGGCAGCCTATCATTGTTTGATTTTTCGGCATTGGCGGGTGTGTCGTATAGCCTTAACACCCATTGGAGCATCATGGCATCCTACAAACATGGCTTAAAGGATATTTTACCATTCAATAGCAATCGGGATTTTAATCGCCTTTTCGGAATGGGACTATCCTACCATTTTACCAAAGGTGGTTAAATTGCGGTCAAAACTGGTCGCTTAAGGCCAGTTTTATAATTCCGCCAACCTATGCTGATTTGCCAAAAGCACTTGTTTTCCATCCCCGACCATGTTTCCTACCTGAACTGTTCCTACATGTCTCCACTTTCAAAATCGGTGGAGCAAGCTGGCGTGACTGGGCTTTTGCGTAAGGCGAAACCTTGGGAAATCACGATTCCAGATTTTTTTGAACCAGTCCAAAATCTGAAACAACTATTTGCGAGGCTAATCAATGTGCAGGATGCCCAACGGATAGCCATTGTGCCTTCTGTTTCTTATGGCATTGCCTCCGTTGCCAAGAATTTGAAAATGGGCAAAGGGCAAAACATCGTTCTAGTTGATGAGATTTTCCCCAGCAATTTCTATTCGTGGCAGCGTTTGGTAGCAGAAAGCGAAGGTGAGTTGCGAATAGTCAAACGCCCCAATCTTGTATCCAAAAGGGGCATGGTTTGGAATGAAAGCCTACTTGAAGCAATTGATAATCAAACGGTTGCGGTAGCGCTTCCTCATGCTCACTGGACGGACGGAACCATTTTCGACTTAAAATCTGTGAGAGCAAAATGCAATGAAGTTGGTGCGGCGCTCATAATTGATGGCACCCAATCGGTCGGGGCTTTGCCATTTGATGTGGCTGAAATTCAACCAGACGCCTTGGTTTGTGCGGGCTACAAATGGTTGATGGGTGCTTACGGGCTGGGGCTGGCCTATTACAGCGAGCGATTTGACAACGGAATACCGATTGAAGAGAATTGGATTGTAAGGGCAGCCAGTGAGAACTTTGAAAACCTCACAAATTATCAGCCCAACTACAAACCATCTGCGAACCGATACTGCATGGGAGAAAACAGCCAGTTCATTGCCGTGCCCATGTTGTCTGCTGCGCTCGAGCAGCTATTGGAATGGGGTGTGGCCAATATTCAAGCATACGTGGAGCAACTTTCCGAACCTTACCTTGAAGAAATGGCAGATTTTGGCTTCACCATCGAAGAAAAGTCGTGGCGGAGCAACCATTTGGTGGGGGTGCGGTTGCCAGAAAAAATAAACCTGACCGAACTCAAAAAAGCAACGGTTGAAAGCGGAGTCTTTGTTTCCTATCGTGGCGGGGCCATGCGTATTTCGCCACACCTCTACAATGACCACCTAGATTTTCAGCGTTTATTAGCTGCTATTAAATCAGTAATCAAATGACGCCACTTCGCCTTTTGCTCTTTTTCGGAATTGCCTTAACCTCCGTCGCTGCATTTTCCCAGCAAAACGGTACGGTGAAAGTTTATACACACCTTGCTGTCAATGGAGCTAGAGGGGTCCCAATCATTGACCAACCCAATGCCAGTTTATTGCAGTACAAATGGGTCTCACCAGCTTTGCATATTGAATTTGATAGTGGGAGGTACCATGAGTTTGAGCTGACCAATCTTTTGCTCCAAACCGCTCCCACTGATGAAGTTGACACCCGTTTTTCCTTCGGTTTGAAATATGAGCGTGGCCGAAATTTCAACTTTAAAAAGAATGGCCCGTTGCGGTTTCTTACTGGTATTTCCTGTCGGGCATATTACGGTATGGAGCAATTGAACCAGTCCGGCCCGAATGGTATTCCCAGTGAGAACAATGTCATTGGCTTGGCCTTGGCCATCAACCCACATCTTGAATACAAGTTGTTCAAGAATTTGGCTTTTGATTTTTCACCCTATTGCGAAGCAATCAATTTTGCGGTGAGAAGGGAATTGGTTTTCGATGAATTCTTGGTTGATGAGCAACAGGACAGCATTGATTTTTACTTGCTCAAATTGCAATTCTTCCTGCGATTTGGCTTGGCCTGGCGATTTTAAAGCTCAGCCAAACAAAAAATGCCACCCTCTTACAAGGTGGCACATGGAATTTTATCACTGAAAAAGGAATGAGTGTTTACCCATCTAAGCTATGTTGATGTTATGTTTCAATTTCTGCTGACCACAACTTGCTGTTTATAGGCCAATTTCCCATTTTCCATTATCGCTATCAAGTACAAACCCATTGGGAATTGACTGAGGTCAAGGTCGGTATGTACCTCGTTGTAGGGCATTTTCAATTGGAGCATTGATTGGCCTAAATTGTTGAATAGCAATAAATTGCGATTCTCACATTCGTAATTAGGCAGCTCAACGTGCAAGTTGTCGCTAGTAGGGTTGGGGCTGATTCCAAAGCCAGTG
>JADLHE010000360.1 GCA_020848965.1 Saprospiraceae bacterium | reverse complement strand
CATGAGGATTTGAGGATTTGAGGATTTGAGGATTTGAACTGCGGGCATCAAATCCTCGCATCTTCAAATCCTCAAATCCTCGCTAAATTATTCCCACTTCAAAGCGCCCTTACGGAAAATGTACATCAGGCCGATGAAGAGCACGGCCATGAAAGTGAACATTTCCAGCAAGCCCATCAAGCCCAATTTCTTGAAATTGACGGCCCAAGGGTACATGAAGATGACCTCCACGTCGAACAAGACGAAGATGATGGCCACCAAGAAATATTTTATGGAAAATGGAGTTCGGGCATCGCCCTTCGATTCGATACCACACTCAAAGACATCGTCCTTGATGTTGGTATGGCGTTTTGGGCCAAGAAAATGAGTAGCCACAAGGGTCGTCACAACAAAACCAACTGCAACGAACAACACCATCAGAATGGGAAGATATGGATTCATATCGGTCAAAATTTGAGCGCCAAATGTAGGGACAAAAAATATTCTACGGCAAACTAAGTTTGCTTTTGAAAAAGCAATTTTATGCTTATTTTACTGAAACAAAACTCAAAAACACGCAATCCCCTTCGGGAAAAATGAGGCTTGTATTTGCCTTTATTCTGAAATCAAGCCCAAAATTCAAGAATTTTATTTTGCAAGTTTTTTTCCACATACCCTTGCAACCATTGTATTCAAGTTTGGTTCACGAAAAATTTCCCAATATTTGTAACGATTGCAGCAATGCTTAGTTGCCCCAGCCTATAAATCATTTCCTTTTCATTGAAATTTCAAATGCCAGTTTTTATGCAACAATCCATTGATTTTCAGCAAAATAATGCGCTAGGCATTTCTGTTCATTATCGCCACTGGCCGTTGGCCAATGCAAAGGCGGTCGTTTGCCTGGTGCATGGCATGGGAGAGCATATTGGCAGGTATGGGCACGTTGCCAAATATTTTGCAGAAAATGGCTTTGCAACTATTGGCTTCGACCACCAAGGGCATGGCCAGACGACGGGCAAGCGGGGCCATTCGGAGGGCTTGGAGTCCATGTTGGATGACATCACCAACCTATTGCACAAGGCGATGGAGCTTCATCCAGGCCAACCCATCTTCCTTTACGGACATAGCATGGGGGGCAATTTGGTGCTCAACCATGCTTTGAGAAGAAAATCAGCCATAACGGGTGCCATTGCCACTGCACCTTGGATTCGGTTGCCCAATCCACCCTCCCCATTTTTGATTGGCTTCGCCAAAATCATGTGCCGTATTGCCCCAAAGCTGACGCAACCGAATGGATTGGATGTCAATGGATTATCGAACGATGCAAAAGTAATCGAGGCTTACAATGCCGACCCTTTGGTGCATGACCGGGTTTCGGTGAAACTGGGCGTTGAACTGCTAAATGGCGCCAATTGGCTGAATAAGTTTGAAGGATCGGCGCCCTGCCCCACCCTTTTAATGCATGGTGAAAATGACCCCATCACCTCGCCCGAAGCAAGTGCCGAATTGGCGAAGCGGATGAAAGGCAATGTGACTTTGAAACTTTGGTCGGGTCTGAAACACGAAATCCACAACGAGCCACAGCAAGGCGAAGTCCTGAGCTACTTAGTCGAATGGATGAAGCGGTTTCTATGAAATTCGTAACCTTGCGGCGGATTTGGTCGTTGACATTGGCGTTGACTGACTAGTCCATCGAACCAAAATCGTTCCTACAATAACTAACCAATGGATTTAAGCAAAGTACCAAAACTGACGATTCATAACGCCAAAGATTTCATTACTTCCCTGCCGGGTACTG
Organism: Saprospiraceae bacterium; assembly: GCA_020848965.1. Taxonomy (GTDB): domain Bacteria; phylum Bacteroidota; class Bacteroidia; order Chitinophagales; family Saprospiraceae; genus UBA6168. The sequence continues at coordinate 1,842 of JADLHE010000360.1, read as the reverse complement.
TGAAACCGGAGTGGCTGAATGGGGTTGACACCAATTTCCATTTTGACATCGAGGGAGATGGCGGTGGACAGTTCAGTGTAATCGTGAAGGACAATCAAATGCAGGTTTTCCAGCATTTTGAAGGAGAACCCAAATGTAAAATCACCGCCAAGGAGAAGAACTTCATCTCTTTGCTGCGTGGCGAACTGAACCCAATGATGGCTGTTTTCACCGGAAAACTCAAAATCACAAACACTGCCGAGATTATGAAATACGCCAAATTGTTTGGCATTATGTGATTGCTCATTTCCACTTAATATCGGAAAGCCGAAAAATTGCCTGCACCGCAATTTTTCGGCTTTTTTTTGGCGACTTGGAAACCTTTGGCTCGCTTATTTCAAGAACGAAGAAATAATTCCTACCCAAATTAAACCTTGCCCAACTTAGCGGGTCTATACCAAACTTTCCTTAAAACCCACTCCTTCGACTTTTTGGATTACTAAAACATCAACGTGTATGGAAAGAAGAACCACTCTTGCCAAACTATGTGGTCAGCACAAATCAGAAAAGGCCGCTGCAACTACCACCACTGTTGCCACTGTTTCCGGCTTAACCCCCTATTCTGGTGCCTTTGGATTTGAACAAGCCGCTCATTTGCTTCGGCGGGCGAGCTTTGGTGCTTCGCACCAACAAATCAAGGATGTGGCAAACATGGGTCTTGATGCTGCCATTCAACAACTGATGACCTTGCCAGCGGACCCGCCTAGCCCGCCTGTAAATTACAATTTTGCGGAAGACACTTTGACCCCGATTGGCACCACTTGGGTGGACAAATATTACAACCCAACCATTACAGGCCTTCGGGCTTCCAGGGATTTGTCCTTAAAGGCTTGGACCTTGAACCTAATCCGTACTGAAGGCATCAGCATCCGGGAGAAAATGGTGCTTTTTTGGCACAACCATTTCCCAACCGCCGACATTTTCGATTCCCGCATTTCTTACAATTACAGCAAGTTGTTGCGTGGATTTGCCTTGGGCAATTTCCGGGACCTAACCAAAGCAATGGCGATAGAACCCGCCATGCTGCGCTATTTGAACGGAGAGGACAATACGGCCAATGCTCCCAATGAAAACTTTGCAAGGGAAATCCTGGAACTCTTCACCATCGGCAAAGGCCCTTTGGTCAGCCCCAGCGATTACACCAATTATACAGAGCAAGATGTGGTGGAAATGGCCAAAGTATTCTCTGGCTGGCGCATCCGGGTGGTCAATATTGACCCAAATAATCCGAATACCCTCCAACGGGTCGAGTCGTTTTTCACCCCAAGTCGACACAACCAAACCACGAAACAGCTTTCCACCCGCTTCAACGACGTGCAAATCCCCAATATGGGCGACCAGGAATACGCCCATTTGATTGACATTATTTTTTCCAAAACCGAGTGCGCCAAGTTTATTTGTCGTAAGCTTTATCGCTGGTTTGTTTACTATGAAATACCGCAGCAGGTGGAGGATGATGTGATTGCGCCAATGGCGCAAATCATGGTGGACAATGACTACGAAGTCCGCCCCGTACTGTAAGCTTTGATGAAAAGCGAACATTTCTTCGACATTCTCAACATCGGGCCGATGATAAAGAACCCGATTGACTTCGTCATGGGCTTGTTCAACACCTTTGACATTGACATGTCCGCCGCAACAGTGCCTCAGAACTATGCGGTGTTCACCCAGGCATTTACGAGAACCAGTCAAATGCAAATGCCTTATTACGACCCGCCAAGTGTGGCTGGATGGAAAGCCTACTACCAAGAGCCAGTATTTTATCGGCATTGGATAAGCTCCATCACGTTGCCAATCCGGCAT
>JADLHE010000359.1 GCA_020848965.1 Saprospiraceae bacterium | reverse complement strand
TCGAAATTATCGGGATTATCAATGCTGAAATCGAAGGTGCCGACATTGGAGTGGCCGAAAAAAGTAACCAACGAGGTGCCGCTGTTGATATAATCGAAAAACTGCTGCGCCACCGAAACTTGGATGGGGTCGGTGCTGGTTTTGTAAAAATCATGCACTTCTGCCCCGAATTTCGAGTTTTCGAGCCTGTTTTCAAGGTTTTTCAAATAAAATTTAAAGGTGCTTTGTTCCACAGCGTCATTGCCGCCACCTAGGTGCAGCACCCGCTTCCTCCATGCCCGGTCGGTGAGGGTTTGGGGAGCGTTGTTGTTGGCTTCCAGTTCCTTTACTTTTTGCAGGTAAACCCCGACGTCTTCCTGTGAAACAGCGGCGATGCGGCCTACCGGAATCACGGGGGTGAAGCCGTCGTTGCCTGCGAGCAGCATGTGGTCGGAGCCGGGTGTGGAGTAGGTTGGCACATAAAAGCCCTCGGCCAAAGCGGCGGCCAAATTAGCCTCGCTGCGCACGGTGGAATACTCCCGGCCCTTGCCAATGATGAAAAAATAGCGGGGATTGCTCCAGTGTTTTTTCACGAAAACGGCAAAATTTCGCACCGAAAACGGGTGCCGCTCGATGCCCCAACTGAACTGGTCGTAAAGCTGCTCGGCTTCCACCACGATGGGGCTGAAGGCCCCGCCTGCCTGTGAAGCCCGGTAGTCGGCATACGCTTGGACTTGGTTTTGTTGGCCGCTGGCCAATAATTCATGGCCCGTGAGGATGATATAATCATGGTCAATGGCGCTGAAATCAATAAACGGCGCAGCTTGCAGGCTGCTGGACAGCACGCCCGTATTTTCATTGACCAAAAACAAGCTGCGGTCGGTCGTGGAAGCTGGCAGCACAAACTTCACCACGCCGCCCTCCACCACGCCCACGAGCCGCAGTTGGTGTGTCAAATTATAGAGCACTGGCTGGCCCGTTGAGGCATCGAAGTTGCTGATTTCCAAGTACTTGACGCTGTTGGCGGCGGCTAGGTCGAAGGCGTAACTTGCTTGGTTTTCAAAATCAAATTGCCGGGGATATTGGAGGAGAATATTGGAGACCCGCTGCAAATCGTTGTTGGCGGTCAAGCCTTGAAACTTAATGTCCATCGTCGTGGAAACTTGCCCGATGGGCAAGGTCAACTCCTCTTTGCGAACCTCGAAATGCTCGAACTCCACCGTCAGGAGCGGCTGGCCATTGAGGCTGATGGCCTGCCGGTGCTGGCCGGGGTTCCCCGAAAAACGCAACGACAACTGGGCATCCGGCCCTGCGGTATAAATGGCGGTTGGGTTGAGGACGAAATTTTGGGTATTGGCGTAAGCCGATGCGAAGCCCTCTGCCAAATCGTAGCTGGAGGTGCTGACGAAGGGGCCGAGGTAGCTTTTCTGAAAACTGGCCGTGTAATTGCCCAGCAGCTTGGCGGTGTAGTATGCTTCTTTGGTCGGCGGGTTGGTCAGGTCGTTGGGGATGGTTTGGTAGCGCAGGTTGCCGCCCGTTGGTGCCCAAGTGAGGAAGTAGGCCGCTGTGTCCGTCACCAGGCTATAGTGCGGGTTCATCATCATGGAATCGGGGTTGCGGAACAGGTAGCGGTCGAGTTCGGAGCGGTTCATTTTTCCGAAAAAATCGAGGTGGTCGTTGGGGCCGAAAAGCCCGTCGGTGCTGGTGAAAATGGGCACTTGCTCGCCATTGTGCCAAAGCTGGAACCGCTCGCCAGCCACTTGCCCGATGGGCACGCCCGCATTGCCCAAGGCAGCAGCGCCGATGCGGTAAACGCCGTCCTGCCCGACTTTTAGCTTGAAATAGGTTTGGTCAAAAACAATCCACTCGTTGCCGTAGAGCGTGTCGAGGCCGTTGATGATTTGGGCATCCATTTTCCCAAATACAAACACGAAAAAAGCCAATGCAAAAAGGAGTTTTTTCATCAGGGGAAATTGTGTTTGCAAAACGGTCGCTGGCCTGCGAAGCCACGGGTCACTGTGGTTTTTCTACTGTTTTTTCTGGTTGTTTGTTGGCCGATGCCCGTTTTTGTCGCCAAAGCATCACGCCGGAGTAGCCCAATGCCAGCAGCCCAAGCGAACCGCCTTCGGGGATGTCATAGGCTTCGCCAGTCTCTGTCCGCAGTTCAGGGTCAGGGTCTTGTTTTTGTTGTTTTTCCATGAAAAAGGATGGGAAATTTGTGCTGAAACAAGGAAGAAAGGAGACACTTTTCAATAAAGCGTCTCCTTTAAAAGCTGGCCGCTATTCAATCGTGAGCTTGCGGTAGAGCTTTTCTTGGCCGTTTTCCATTTTGATGAAAAACAGGCCACTGCCAAGCCCCGAAAAGTCGAATTGCAGGGCATTGACGCCCTCCACTACAGCAACCTTTTCCCTTCGCATCTCTTTGCCAGCCACGTCGTATGCCACGGCTGTCCACTCGCCATCTTGCTTGGCAGCGAAGTCTATGTTGACCATGCCAGCGGCGCTTGGGTTCGGGTAAAATTCACTGACCACAGGGCCATCGCCGAACAAAGTGGCCGACACTATCGGACTGAAATGGAATTCACCGCTGTGGTCAATTTGGCGAAGGCGATAGTAATAGGTCTTGCCCTCCCGGAGGTTCTTGTCGTCGTAGAAATAGTCCTTGAAATCGGTTGTGGAGCCGTGGCCGTCCACCCAAGCGATGTAGTGGAAGGTCTTGCCGCCGTCCTCGCTGCGCTCAACCTCAAAGCCAGCGTTGTTGCTTTCGCCAGCGGTGCGCCAAGTGAGGTGCATTTCATCGGCCTTTAGGCGGCCATCGAAGTCCACGAGGTTAACGGCAGCTGTGGCACCAGTCAAGATAGGGGTATTTGGAGTGTTTTCAAAAGCCCAATCCACAATGGTGTAATTGCCGAAACTGTTTTTTGTGAGGCGAATCCAACCGTAATGGGTATTTCCACCCATGGTTCCTCGAATTCCCAAGAAGCGGGTAGTACCATTTGGGAGGCCCTCCCATTTGTGATTGGGGTAAAACCCGTTGTCGGACAGACTATTGGCTTGCCCCGCATTGAAGCCCCAAGGCCCGCCTGCTCCGATATTGACACCTGAAGAATTGGCATAGGGGTAGGCGTACGCTCCCACTACTTGAGCATGGAAGCCATTAATGCTAAAACCACCACCATTAAATTCATCAACTTGGATAAAGATTTGGGCACCCACATGGTTGCGGTGGAACTCAAAGTCATTGCCACCAGCCTGGTTGATATTGGCGTAGCAGCGGTTGGTGTTGCCCGCAAGGGCACAACTGATATTCTGCCCACCAGAATAGATGATGACCGCATCGGCATTCGGCACGCTAGCCAAGAAGGCTGCTCCAAGTGGCAACAAGGATTGAGGCTTTTTCAGTTGGTTTTGTACAACTGCTTTGGTGAGCTTGGTGTATTCCTTTAGCTTTTGCTCAAAGGATAAAGCGGCAGCAGAAGGCTGGATTGTTGTTTTCATCTGATTTAATGTTGAGAACTTGGTTATTTATCTGATTGCAGGTCTCTATTTAGGATTACTGTGCAAGGATAGTGACTTTTTTTCAATACAGAAATAAATTTGGAAAAATTAAAGATGCAACCAAATTGTTAGTGAATAAAAATCAAATTTTCAAAGATAAATCTTGCCAAGTCAAAACCAGATGCTAATTTTGCCAGCATGTGGCTTTGACAGGAGCGCACCAACTTCACCTTAGTTATATTATGTGGCTTGTTTCGATAAGTATCTAGTCTCGGTGCAAATACCCAATTTTTGGGGTTTAAAATTCCTGTTTTAGCCTTGTAATCCCTAATTACCGCTAGGTAAAATTTATTAATTCAATCCAAAATCAAATGAAACAATCTTCCAACGGCCATTGGGGTCTGTTCGTTGACGCTTTCCTATGTCAGGAAACCCCAACGAAAGCAAGTACCTTCCGAAACTTTTTTTCTCCCGTAAATTGGTTGGCTATTCTGGCGTTCTTCTTCTTGTTCGCCTCGCCTGTTTCAAATGCAGGCCCTAGTCTTCCCTCAGAGCCTAAAACGACGGCCAACTTCACCAATTCCTTGACTGCCGACCTAGCGCTGGTGAAAACGGTGAACGACAACACGCCTGACCAAAACCAGGTCGTCACCTTTACCCTCGTGGTGTCAAATGCTGGCCCCAATCCCGCCACAGCTGCGGAGATTACGGATGTGGTGCCCGCAGGCATGACCTTCGTGACGGGCTCGCAAACTGGCCCCGGCACCTACAACAGCAGCAATCCGTCCGTTACGGGTGTGAAGTGGCAAAACCTGTTCATCGCCAATGGTGGGTCGGTTGTGCTTAGCTTCCAAGCTACTGTTACAGCTTCGGGTGGTACAGTGATAACCAATTTTGCACAGGTCACAGCCAATGCCGAAGTGGACCCCGACTCCACTCCGAACAACGGCAACGTCGGTGAAGACGATGGCGATATTGAGACGGTCACCGTCAACAACCCCGCCGTGGTGCTGACCTGCCCCGTGAACACGACCGTTGCCGCTTGCCAGACACAGGCAGCCGTGAATACCGCCTTCGCTACTTGGTTGGCGACGGCCAGCGGCACAGGCGGCTGCAACGGTGTTTTGACCAACAACAATACGGGCGCACCAAATGCATGTGGCGGCTCCACGACCGTGACATTTACATATACCAGCACTTGCGCACCTTTGACTACGACTTGTCAGGCCACTTTCACGGTAACTGCTGCGGCATCCCCCACGCCGGTATTTGCAAACTGCACGAACAATACCGTCAGCCTCGGCTGCAACCCGTTCAACCTCCCCTCCTGCGCAGGCATTGCCAGTGGAGGATTTGGCGGTGCGGTGACGGCCTCCAACTCGTGTGGGTCAGTTCCGGTGAACTGCAGCGCAGGCACGATAACCATTAGTGGTTGCACCCGCACCCAGATTTTCACCTTCGATGCAACGGCCTGCGGGCAAACAGTAACCTGCACCCGCACCTTTACCTGGAACGTCGTCACGCCGCCCTCCTTCAATGGCACCTGCGGAAACGGCGTAATCAACCTCGGTTGCAACCCGGCGACCTTGCCGAGCTGCGACCCCAACGTAACGGCTTCCAACGAATGCGGCCCTATAACGGTTGTCTGCCAGGTAGGGGCCATCACGTCGAATGGCTGCAACCGCTCGCAAACTTTAACTTATGTTGCAAATGCCATTGGCTGCGGAACCTTCAGCACCTGCACCAAGATTTACAACTGGCAGGTGTCAACCTCACCTGTTGTATTCACCAACTGCGACAATACCATTGACCTTGGCTGCAACCCTGCAACCCTGCCGAGCTGTGCCAACATCCAGCAAGTAGGATTCGGTGGCCAAATAACTGCCAGCAACGATTGTGGGAACATCTCGAATATCACTTGCTCTGGTGGCACCATCACAGTCAACGGCTGCAACCGGACACAGGTATTCACGATTTTAGCAACCCCGTCTTGTGGCCCTTCTGGCACCTGCACCCGTACCTTCACTTGGCAGGTGGTGACGCCGCCTGTCTTCGCCAATTGCACATCAGGTACAACGGACCTTGGCTGCAACCCAGGCACCTTGCCAAGTTGCGACCCGACCGTGACCGCCTCCAGCGAGTGCGGCGCTGCAACGGTCGTGTGCACGGCCGGCACCATTACTTCAAATGGTTGCAACCGCAGCCAGATATTCACCTATGTTGCCACGGGTGCCTGCGGCCTGACGAGCACCTGCACAAGAACATTCACATGGACAGTCCCCCAAGGTGCAAGTCTTACTATACCAGTAAACACGACCACGCCCGCCTGCCAGACCCAAGCCGCAGTTAACGCTGCCTTCGCAAGCTGGCTGGCCACGGCAACCTTCACCGGGGGCTGCAATGCCGTCTTGACCAATAACAATACGGGGGCGCCTCCGTTCTGTGGCGGTTCCACCACCGTGACCTTCACGGTCACCAACGGCTGCGGCCCTGGCAATAACGGCCAAGCTACCTTCACGGTTGCGGCAGCACCGCCCCCATCGCTGACCTGCCCTAACCCGCTCATACGGCCGCTTTGCCAGACACGGGCACAGGATAGTATCGCCATGGCAAACTGGTTAAGTACCCTTAGCTTCAGTGGCGGCTGCAATGGTTCCATCAACTTCAATGGGTTCGATGGCCGGCCACCCAGCAGCTGCGGGGGCACCAAGACCTTGAACCTGACCTATACTTCCAGCTGTGCCGCACCGCTGACTTGTTCGTCCACTTTCACCATTCCGGCACCGACAGCTCCCGTGCTGACTTGCCCTACGAACACTACAACACCTTTTGGGCAAACACAAGCACAAGTGAATGCGGCCTTTGCCACTTGGTTGTCCACGGCCAGCGGCACAGGCGGCTGCAACGGCGTCTTGTCGAACAATAACACCGGGGCACCACCCGCCACGGGCGGCTCGACGACAGTGACCTTTACCTATTCCCAAAATCCACCGTCAACACCATTTAGTGGGGCATGTCCATTCTCGACCCAGACCTGTCAGGCCACGTTTACGGTTTCTTCAGTTCCACCAGTGGTATTGACCTGCCCGACCAACACCACGGTTGCGGCTTGCCAAACACAGGCGGCAGTGAACACAGCCTTCGCTACATGGCTGGCCACGGCCAGTGGCACGGGCGGCTGTAACGGCGTTTTGACCAACAACAACACGGGCGCACCGAGCGCCTGTGGCGGTTCAACGACCGTGACATTCACTTATACGAGCACCTGTGCACCGCTGACGACGACCTGTCAAGCGACCTTCACGGTAGGTGCTGCACCGAATCCGAATTTAGCAATTGTGGTAGGCACGACAATTAATCCCGCCTGCCAAACGCAGGCAGCGGTCAATGCGACATTTGCTACATGGTTGTCTAACAATGCAATAGCAACAAGCGGCTGCAACGGCGTTTTGACGAACAACAACACGGGCGCACCGAGTGCTTGTGGCGGTAGCACGACCGTTATTTGGACCTATACTACCTCCTGTGCTCAACCCCTCACCGCACAGGCAACCTTCACTGTCTCTGCAGCACCGACCGTCGTGCTGACCTGCCCGATCAACACGACCGTGGCAGCTTGCCAAACTCAGGCGGCAGTAAACACGGCCTTCGCCACTTGGCTCGCAACGGCCTCGGCCAGCGGCGGTTGCAATGGTGTTCTGACGAACAACAACACGGGAGCGCCCGCAGCTTGTGGCGGCAGCACGACCGTTACCTTTACCTATACCAGCAGTTGTGCGCCATTGACCACGACCTGCCAGGCGACCTTCACCGTGCCCGCAGCGCCGACAGTGGTGCTGACCTGCCCGACCAACACAACAGCTGCTTCTTGTCAGACTCAGGCGGCAGTAAACACTGCCTTCGCCACTTGGCTTGTATCGGCCTCGGCCAGCGGCGGTTGCAATGGTGTTTTGACGAACAACAACACAGGTGCGCCAAGTGCCTGCGGAGGTTCAACGACCGTTACCTTTACCTATACCAGCAGTTGTGCACCGTTGACGACCACCTGCCAAGCAACCTTCACAGTTGCTTCATCGCCCGTGGTGCTGACCTGCCCCGTGAATACCACGACGGCAGCTTGCCAAACACAGGCCGCTGTGAATACGGCTTTTGCCACTTGGCTCGCAACGGCCTCGGCCAGCGGTGGCTGCAATGGTGTTTTGACGAACAATAACACGGGGGCACCATCCGCTTGTGGCGGCTCTACGACGGTGACCTTCACCTATACCAGCAGCTGTGCTCCTTTGACGACGACCTGCCAGGCAACCTTTACCGTGCCAGCAGCACCGACGGTGGTCTTGACCTGCCCGACCAACACGACGGCAGCGGCTTGCCAAACTCAAGCCGCCATCAACACGGCCTTCTCCACCTGGCTTGCAACGGCCAGCGCCAGTGGCGGCTGTAATGGTGTTCTGACGAACAATAACTCTGGTGC
>JADLHE010000358.1 GCA_020848965.1 Saprospiraceae bacterium | reverse complement strand
CGTTTGGAGCGTATCCCTTTCAGCCGACAACACAGCAGCATGGTTGTCAGTTTGCCGTTCCGAAGGGGTGCTCAAGCCTTTGACCACAAAACCCAGCGTGGACTGCTCGCTTAAGTAAAGGTCAAGTCCTAGCTTGGCGTTGAAAGACTGGTTTCTCGGCTGGATATAGGAGTTCTGAGAAAAGGCCGAAGCGGGACTCCCGTCCGGGTTGCTGTAATAGCGGTTGATATTCAGGTCTTGGTAGAAATTGCGGTGACCAGCCCCAAGGTTTGCATATAAACCATATTTGCTGCGGTTCAAGTTCAGGTTCAGGCTATTGTTGCTGCGAGTGTTTACCCCCTTGGCAAAAGCCAAGGCAACATTCCCATTAAAGCCCGGCAATTTGTTCCGTTTTGTCACGATATTGATGACGCCCGCATTGCCAGCAGCTTCGTACTTGGCAGGTGGATTGGGCATCAGTTCTATCTGCTTGATATTATCGGCGGGGATGGAGCGGAGGTAGCTTTCCAACTCCGAACCCGAAAGGTAAGTTGGCTTGTCGTCAATAAACACGACCACGCCAGAGCGACCCTTCAGCCTTACATCCCCACCATCGCCCACCGAAACGCCCGGTGCCCGCTCCAAGGCTTCCAAGGCCGTACTGCCCGCATTCGCAATCAATGCATCCGGGTTTACGACCGTCCTGTCCGCTTTTCGTGTTATATAGGCTTGTTTCGCCACCACCGTTACTTGTTTCAGTTGCGCTTGATCGGTCTGCAATTGGATGGAAGGCATTTCATGATTTGGATGGGCAGAACCAAGCATAAACGCTTCGCTCAGGTAATTGGCAAAGCCCACGAAACTGACTTCCATGAAATAGCGGTTGGCAGCCAAACCTTCAAAGGCAAAACCACCATCGGCCTCGGAATAGGTCGCCTTCACCACCGACGAATCGGCCACCAATTTGATGGAAACAGTGGCCAATTCCACGGGAACGCCTGCATCCATTACTTTCCCTAGCACTCTGAAATTTTCTTGTGCCCTCAAAAAAATACAAATGCAGAAAGTGAGGATAATACTAAGTTGGTATTTCATTTTGTCAGAAACTTTGATTAAGGTCTGAGGCTTCTGCCAAAGACACAGAAATTTGACTTGGTTGCAGACCTGTTTGATGGATTTGGAAATATCTGGTGAAAATGAGGGGTCGCACACCAGCACGCTTGTCAAATGCTGCTAATTCCAATTCCTTGAATTTGCCTGTTTAAAGTTTGTCTAAAAAAAGAACTTACATTACTGAATTAATCATCGAGGCACTATCTTTCGGCCTCGAATCAAACACTACATGTAAAAGCACACGTATTATTATTGCCCTAATGGCGTTGTGAAAAACAAACGGAAGTCTTCTAACCCATTTTTTGATTTCAAGGTTATAATGGAAGCAAGTAAGACTTTAATTTTTTAAACAAACACTGAACAAACATGAGACCCTCCACTTTTTTCGTTTTTCTCTTTTTCTATGGAATGGTGCTGTTTATGCTGATTGTAAATGAATCCAATCCGAATAGTGCTTTTGACGAAGAGTACTCTTCTTACTCTTCTGGATACTCAAGTTACAGCGAAGCAGAAGAGCCTAGAATAGGCTCCAGCATTTGGGGCAATGGTGGCGGCTCCAATTCTTGGTTGAATTATGAGCAAAGCAGTTGGACCAGCTACAGGTCTAGCTATAAATTGTCCTACGGAAAAGGTTGGTGAGCTGCTTCGGCGATTGGCAAACAGGGACAACAAAGAGAATTGCACCTTATAATGTACTCACCGCCTCAATTCAGCCAAATCTTGAAGGATTGCGTGCATCATTATGATGAAATATTGCAGACCCTCAGCTTTATTTCCTCCGCTCGCAGTCCCATCTCCAGGTTTTGACTATCCTTAAAATTAAAGACCTGGCCATCGTTTCTCACCGAATCAATTAATTGAAAATCAAGCGATTGTACCAACCAGCCCGTTTTCTGCGGCTTAGTGTATGCTACGATTCCCTCTGGCGGCAAGCCTCGGTCGGGAGTAGCATACACTGCCCCGAAGCCATAGTTAATGTCCACAGTGGGCGACCACTCTGCATTGCCCAAAATGGACGAAACCGCCGTGTAGCATTGGTATTCCAAAGCCCTTGCCCTTGCGCCCACATGCACACGGGTAGCGCCTCGGATGGTCTCCGTGCAGCTAGGCACCACCACCAGTTTTGCGCCAGCCCTGCAAAGCAAGTCCGTACCCAAAGGAAACTCGATGTCGTAGCAGGTTTGAATGCCGAATGCGCCCCAGTCTGCTTCAAAGACCGTCAGGGTTTTGATAGGGGAGTGTACGCCCCATTCCTCGGCTTCGAAGCGGGTCATGAAAAACTTGTCTTGGTAGCCGACCAAGCCTTTGGGAGAGAAAACATAGGCCCGGTTGTGAATCAAATCCCCGCTTTTTACCGGGAAGCTTGGTGCTACAATGGTGACATGGTATTTCTTGGCTTGCTGCGCAAAAACTTGGCAAAAGTCCGCCTCGATTTCAAAGAGGTGGTGTACCTGTTCATGGATGTCCGTACGTATTTCGACCGGGAAGAGGCTCACCAATTCCATGGAAGCGTATTCGGGGAAAACCAGCAGGCTGGCCGATTGCTTTGCTGCTCTTTTCACCCATTTTTCCACATGGCTCGACCACGCTTTTAGGCTAGTATGAAAACTGATGGGGTATTGCGCCAGGGCGATAATCGGGTTCATGGTCAATCATTTATGTACTTCATCCAGTACAGCATGGGTTTGTGCGTAGCTTCGGCTTCGCCAATGTCCAACCATTCAAACTGGCTTTGCAATTGGGGCTGTGGTTGGTAGCCCCGTTTCCTCCAAAACGCATCCAAAGGGCGATAATCCGCTGGCCGGGCAGGGTGGTCGGCTGGCCTGACAACGCCGCAAAAGCAAGTATGTTCATAGCTGCCAAAAGAGTGGGCATGGGCTTCACGTTCCTCGAAAAAGCGGTGGCCAAGGCCATGACCCCGGTATTGCGGCAGCAGAATGCTCTCTCCAAAATAGAATATCTTGGACAGGTCCATGCCTGCTTTGAGGAAAGGCTCCTGTACCTCCGAGGTTTCATCCAACAAGGGAATGCAGGTAGTGGCCCCAATCATTTCATCGCCATCAAAAGCGGCAAATAGAAACGAACGGGACGATTGGGCGTAGGTTTTAAGGTAGTTCACTTCGTATTCCAAGCTGCCTTCATAGAGGTAGGGCCAAGCTTTGAACACGGTGATGCGTAGCTTGCCCAATGATTCGAAGACATTGGCAATTTCACTTCCACGAAAGGTTTTGAAACTG
>JADLHE010000357.1 GCA_020848965.1 Saprospiraceae bacterium | reverse complement strand
TTCAACTACGACTACCTCGACCGCCTGACCAATGCCGTCAACTACGACATCAGCGATGCAGGGGCGAACACCGTCAACAACCGCTACAACGAGGTGCTCACCTACAACGACGCAAGGGGAAATATCAGCACCCTCCAGCGGCAGGGCTTCACGGGCACCTGCACCTTCGGGCAGATAGACGCCCTCACCTACACCTACACAGCTGGGACGAACAAGCTGGCCAGTATCGCCGAAGCCGCCCCCGCTGGCGCACCACCTTTCTTTCAATTGAAAATCGCCCTTGCTCATCATGAGCATGCTTGTTGAACTGCTCTGCTTGCGGCCTCTCCCAAAGGGACGAGTAGCCGCAAAGCCCTAGACTCCCACCATCAGTACAAAGCCATTCCCCCGTCAAATCTTCACCAACCTCCTCCAAACCACCGCCTCGCCCATTTGGATTTTGGCCCAATAAACACCGCTGCCAAACGCTTGTAAATCAATCACTTGGGAGGGGGCTTCGATGGGCTGGCGAAGCAGCAAGCTACCTGTTGCCTCAAATATTTCAAGGTGGATAGGCTCGTTGAGGGGCAGCCCAGTTTGCAAATAGAACAGGCCCGAACTTGGGTTGGGGGATATGACCATGCGCTGCTCCAGTTCCTTTTCTGCGCTACTGCTGACGGTCGTGACCACTATCAGCCCGGAAAGGTAGATGCAGCCGTTGTTGTCCAGCACCCGTATTTGGTAGCTTCCGGCTGGTGCGGCATCTGGGTTGAAATTGGGCAAGATGACACCGCCTTTCAGCCAGTTAATGGTGTAGGGGGCGGTGCCGCCAAAGACCGTAAAGTCAATGATGCCGTTCGATTGGCCCGTGGTGGCGGGTTCGATATTGTTCACGTTCACGAAAATCTCGTCCGGCTCCGTCAAGTCCACGCCCTTGATTTTGGAGCAACCTGCTGCGTCCGTCACCGTCACGAAATAGTTGCCAGCAGGCAATTGGTTTTGCGGGAATGGGGAGTTCCAATTCAAATCATAAGGTGCTTGGCCGCCCGTAATATTGAAGTCCAAGGCACCATCGCTGTAACCATGACAGCTTGGGGATTTGGCCAGTGCTTCGATTTCCAAATCGGAGATGACCGTCACCTCAAAAGAACATTGACTTGCGTTGCCCGAAGCATCGGTGGCTTGCCAAGTGACCTTGGTCGTGCCCACCGGGAAAATCGAGCCGCTCGCTTCGCCTTCCAATAGACTCAGCACGGGGGCGGAGCTGCAATTATCCGTGGCGGTCGGCATCGCATAAGTTATTGCTTCACAAGTATTTATGCTGAAAGTCGGCGGGCAAGTGATGCTTGGAGCGACTTCATCCAGCACACTGACCGTCGTGGTTTTTGAAACGGTATTGCCGCTGCTGTCGGTGGCTTTTACGGTAATCTGCACGGTTCCGAGGTTTTCGCAGCTAAGCGTTTCTGGTATGATTTCGAGGAAAACCATGCTGCAATTGTCCGAACTGGTTTCCACCAAATCGGCGGGGCTGAGGCTGTATTGCCCGTTTTCATCCAAGCTGATGGAGGCTTGGTTATACAGCGAAAGCGAAGGCGCCGCTGTGTCGTTCGAGCTAAGGCTGACCTCTCCAGATTCCGAGCAACCAGCCCCATCGGAAACAGTCACCGAATAAACCCCGGTGGTCAATTGGTTGACGGTGCTGGTAGTGCCGCCATTTGACCAAAGGTAGGTAAATGGCCCTGCGCCACCTGCTGAGACAGTGACAGTTGCCGAGCCATTGGCCAAATCGGGACATGTAGTGGGGATGGCACTCAGCGCCAAAGTGATGAAGCAAGTGGAGGTGGAAACGTTGACCTGTCCGCTTGTCACACAGTTGTTGGCATCGGTGATGGTATAGGCATAGTTGCCGGGGGCCAAGCCTGTGATGCTGCTCGTGGAGGCGCCGTTGCCCCAATGTATGGTATAAGGTGAAACGCCACCAGTCGGGGCGACGCTGGCGCTACCGTTTGCGGCACCAGCCAAGGTCTCTTCGGTGGCGCTTGCATTGGCCAGCAACTGCGTTGGTTGGGTGATGGTGCCATCCAAATTCAGCACGCAACCAATGCCGTCGGTAATGGTAACGCCTACTGAGCCAGCAGGAAGGTTGCCTATTTGCGAAGCAGTGGCACCATTGAACCACTGATAATTATAGCTGCCACTTCCACCATTAATGGCAACCGAAGCAGCACCAGTGTTTGCTCCAAAGCAGTCCAAATTCTCAAGGTTCAAGCTACCCGATAAGCTGCCGCAGCTAACCGGGTTGACCGTGGTGGAGCTTGTTGCGGTACAGCCATTTGCGTCTGTTACGGTAACGGTATAGGAGCCGGGGGCCAGGTTCCCAATGGACGGGCCGGACATGCCGTTGCTCCATGCATATTGAAAAGGCGACACACCTCCAGTTGCTGAGGCAGTGGCCGAGCCATTGTTTACGCCATTCTGAGTTTGTGGCGTGACTGCAATGGATAGCGATAACAAAGTTGGTTGGGTTACGGTGGCTTGGGTAGTGGCAGGGCATCCATTTGAAGAAGTCACCGTCACCAAATAGGTGCCTGCGGTAAGGTTGGTGGCAGTGGCGGTTGTTTGGCCATTGCTCCAATTAAATGCAAAAGGCGCAGCGCCGCCCAATGGTGTAACGATAATGCTGCCGTTGTTTCCTCCGAAACAACTTACCATGGTAGGTGTGATATTGGCGATGCCAAAACCATCGCAAACCGAACCGACGGTCATGCTTGCGGTGGTGGCGCAGCCACTGCCGTCCGTAACGGTCACCTGATAGGTTCCTGTTGCCAAATTTGAAATGGTCGAACTGGTGTTCGCCGTATTTGCAAACTGTTGGCCATTGCTCCAAATATAAGTAAAGGGGCCTGTCCCCGACTGAATGTTCACGGTGGCAGTGCCATTGCTTAGGCCAAAGCCTGTGACCATCGTGCTTCCGGTGGACAATTCCGCAGCTTCCATTCCAGTGATTTGTACCTCGACCGTTTTCGTGCAACCAATGGCATCGGTCACGGTTACGGTGGTGGAGCCGCTACAAAGTTGGGTATTGGTTGCACCAACAATATTCGGGGCACCAGCCCAAGCGTATTGCACAGCGCCATTCGCATTGGCGACTTGGACAGTCGCAGCGCCATCGCAAGCACTGGAGCAGCCATCGGCTTGTACGTTCGTCAGGTTTGTCGAAAGGGCATTGCAACTGCGGCCTATGCCAATATTGTCCAGAAACAATCGGTTCCCAAAGGCCGATTTATTGACCAAAGCAATCGTCACATCCGACATTCCATCGAAGGCACTTAGGTCAATGGTCTCGGTTCGCCATTGCGCAGCAGTTGGGGTGAATTCCGAGGTGGTGGTAGGTGCAGTGGAAAGTTCTACGCCACCTTTTCTATAGACAACAGCATTGAAAACTTGCGAGCAATTGGTCGCCACCAACACGATGAGCGAATCCCCAACATCTTCGATATACGGTGCGTAGGCTACATCGAACTTCAGCGTCGCATCGTTGACGTTCGTAAAATCAAAATGGCGAGTGATGAGGGCATCAATCGTACCGAGCGGGTTTTCCCCGTTGATGTCGTTGTAATTGTCGAAAACGAAAGCCGTGCTGCCTTGGCCATAGCCTGATGCATCATTGGTGACTTGCCAAGTGAAAACATCGTTGGACACATTGAGGTCGAAAATGCCTTCGGAAGTTGGGAACCCAGTTTCACTTTCTACATTTTCGAAAGAAGGAGGTGCAGTAGCCAGGTAGGTAAACCTATTCACCGAGACAGAATCGTTGGAAATGCGCTGGTCGGTTTGGCCATTCGGCTGCGAGGTCCAGAAAGTCAAGCTGTAGTTGCCATTGCTGGGCATGAAAGGCGCCAAGCTCACGTCCTCGTTCTCACCGGGGAAGAGGTTGCCCTGCCAATTATAGTTCACGACTGCCCCATTGTTCACTTTGTATTTAATGGTGACGGCGGTCAGGTCGTTCGTCCCGAAATTGCGGAGCGAAACCACGGGCGTCAATTGGCTTCCATTTGTGCAGGAGATATTGTTCGGGCTGACAAGCCTGGTTATGCCCGCATCGGTGGCGGGTATGCTGCATTGCTGCGGTGCATTTTGAATCAATCCGTTCCGACTCCCATAACCAAAACTGTTTGAGGTACCATTCAACACGGCCCGCATCACGTTTACTTGTTCGGCTGTGAAGGAGGTGTAGCAATTCTCGGTCACGTAGTCCATATAGTTGACGTACATGTGCTCATTGCCGCAGGAAACCGGGCCAGCAGGGTAGCTGTTTTCGCAATTGAGGGTCGCCTTGTCACGGGTTGGGCCATCAATATTGGGGGTATCGGAAATGCCATCATCGAGCGAGCAAGAATTGCCGTTGAAAGGGTGCGGCAAGCCAAGGTAGTGGCCAGTTTCATGCGTCACGGGGCGGTAGCCAGACACGGGGAAGCTCGGCCCGCCGAACCAGCGGTAATCAATCACCAAGCCGTCGGCACTTCCGCCGATTTGGCCAGGCACTGGATAGTTGGAGTAGCCCACTACCCCACCCTGTGCCGTCGTACCGGGAATCGGCAACACGTAAATATTAAAGTATTTATTGGGGTTCCAATTGGTGGCAGGCTTAATGGTGGAGTTGATATTGTTGTTGTTCCAACTGGTGCCCGTGACCGCCATTTGCCTGCGGTCAATGCCATTGGTCGCAGAACCATCCGGCTTCTTGGTTGCAAGGCAAAACTGGATATTCGGAAAACCTGCCACGCCCATCCATTGGCTGGGGGTATTGTAAAACTGGCTGTTCAGCGAAGCAAAATCCTCGTTCAAAACGGCGATTTGTTCCAGCACCTGCGCATCGGAGATGTTTTGGCCTTGGCCAACTGGTTCGCCGTTGTGGATAACATGTACGACCACCGAAACGGTAAGCAGCGGCTCCACGGCACTTTTTTCGCCGCCACTTGCTGCAAGCAAAGGCAAGCCGTCTTTCAAATATCGTTGAAGTTCCTCCTGAAACTGGTGGTCTTCGAGGCAATGCTCAGCGTTCATCTCATCAAAAGCACAAACCGGGTAAACAGCCGGGGGCGGCGTCGTGCCTTTCACCACATTTTTCGGGCTTTGGCCCTGTTGCAGCTTTGGATTCGAGCTTTGGCTCGGTGAAGATTTTGTGACAGAGGACGGAAACTGTTGGGCAAAGGCCCAAAATGGCAGGAACGCCATTGCAAGGATTGCGATTCGGTTGATGGTCGCTTTCATTCACGGGATATTTTGTACTGTAATCGGCGCAAGATAGGACGCAAATTTGGGCTGTAAGCCCCCAAAAATTGCGCAGCACTACATATTTATAAAAAAGCAAATTTTTGGCCAAAATTCAAATCCACAAATTGGTTTTATGGAATTTCGAGCGAAAGCCGCCTCTATGACCCAGCGCCTTGAATTAGAGGCCATCCCAACCGATGCCCCCAAGCCGAGTGTACAATCTACATTTTCTCCCCTTTTTCAAAAGCCGGTACTTTCAAATTTGTGGTAAATGTCGTCTTTGCGGTAGTTTCAAAACAAAAATGTATTGAAAATTCAAGCAAAGCGATACATTTGCCGTCACACACCTGAGTGCCCTTCAAATACCAATCAGCGCCATGAAAAAAAAATCTTACTTAGCTCTTCTTATATTTACTTGCCTTTCTATCTTTGTAACTGCTCAAACCACACTGTCCCACACGGCAACACCCATCGACAGCCGCCTTTTAGCACTCTATAGCGGCGAATACCTTGAAAATTTGCAGACTGCAAATCCATTTCTGTTGAAGCGGCTGAACTTCTACCTGGATAACTCTTGGTATCTTTCGGAACTGCCCGCCGATAAAGCCTTGGATTCGCAAACTACCATCCATGTTGACGACCTGAAAGACATCAACATCCTTGCGCTCGAAAAAAGGTACGACCTTCATCGGGATTGGGAAAAGCAAACCGTCTTCAAGATTGAAAACACGGACAAGGCACTTGTACTGATTTCTGGGAAAAAGTTCAACGAACTATTGAACGAGCACTTGAATTCTTCCAAATAAAGTACAAGTCTGGGACTCACTTCAACCACGTTGGCTGTATCATTCGATTTACTTAACATGGCTTCAATTGGCCATTGAAAGAGCAATCTACTAATTCCTGTTTCACACGTTATCCCAAATCTGATAGAATTATGAACCTGAAGGCTACCCTTATCTTCTCAAGTTTGCTGACCGTTGTTTCATCTGTAGTTGCGCAACAAAACTATCTGATGACTTCTTCCCTTACCTCCGTAACCAGTTGCGATGGATTTTTCATGGACAGCGGAGGTGGCAACAATAACTATGGCGCCAACCAACATTATACCACCACGATTTGCCCATCGGGCGGCCCCAACAGCGGGAACCATATCCAGTTGGTTTTCAATGCAATAAACCTGTTCTTGGGCGACGACCTTTGTTTTTTTGATGGTCAAAACGGCAGCGCACCCGCCATTGCCTGCGCCAGCGATTTCAACCCCGGCGCATCTTTTATCATTCAAGCCTCGGCTTCCAATACCAGTGGGTGCATCACCGTCAAGTTCGACTCCGACTTCATCTTCAACGATGATGGCTGGAGCGCCGACATCAATTGCATACCTGCTTGCCAGACCATTTTGTCGGTGCTGGACGCATCAACTCCCACCGTTGAACCAGTGGACACAGGCTGGATAGATGTTTGCCCCGGCGACCGGGTGTTCTTCAACGGCAAGGGAAGCTACCCGCAAAATGGGGTTTCCTACAACCAATCGGACAATACCAGCAATTTCGAATGGGACTTCGGAGATGGCACCATCACCTACGGCCCCTCGGTTTCGCATATTTTTGAAGAACCTGGTGGCTATATCGTCCAATTGGAAATCACTGACCAGCTTGGCTGCAAAAACACCAATTTCCTGAGCCAAAGGATTAGGGTTGCCCCCCGCCCCAAGTTTGAAATTGGGGCGGTGCCTTCGCAAATTTGCGTGGGCGACACCATTGAATTGAATGCAATGGTGAACAATATGGACCCCGCCCATTCGGTGTCTGTTCAGCCAGTGGAAGGCAGTTTCCAAACGGCAGGTATAAGGTCCGACTCCTTGGCACTGCCCGATGGCGATGGCTCTTGCTATGAAACCGCCATTTCGTTCAACAATGTCTCCCCCGGACAAACACTTACCAATATCAATGACCTTCTTGGGATTTACGTGACCATGGAGCACTCATGGATGCGTGACCTTGAAATTACCTTGACTTGCCCCAACGGACAAAAAGCCATCCTCCACAACCACGCTGGGCAGACTGGTGGTGAAGTTTTCCTTGGAATTCCAAATGGAAACGATGAAGGTTTGTTAAACCCAATACCGGGAACTGGTTTTGAGTATGGATGGTCGCCTTCGCCCGATTACAACCAGACTTGGATTCAATATGCCAATACGCATGTGATTGGAACATTGCCAGCAGGCACTTACAAATCGTTTGACCCGCTTACCAATTTTATTGGCTGCCCACTCAATGGGGATTGGGAAATCGAGGTTTGCGACCTTTGGAGCATTGACAATGGCTATATTTTCTCTTGGTCCATAGAATTTGACCCAGCCTTGTATCCTGATGTGGAGAAATTTACGCCACAGATTACCAATTGGTCATGGGCTGCCCATCCTTCTATATTCTCTTCTGAGGCTGATTCCATCAATGTTTCACCATTAAATGCTGGCGAACTAGCCTATATTTTCACGGTGCAGGACACATTCGGTTGCAGTTGGGATACAACGGTGCAAGTTGCCGTGCTACCTCCCAACCACCCCAACTGCTCGAATTGCAGTGATTTGCTTGCGCCCGCACCGGATACCACGGTTTGTATGGGTGAAACGATTGCAATGAACGTAACTGGCCCTGTGCAGGCCAATCCAGCGATAACCTTTGAATCGGATGACAATTACCCCATTGGAGCGAGCAATCACCCGAATGGGAATCCATACAATTCGGTATTGGCCATCAATTCGATGACACCAGCCAACATTACCAATGCCACGACGGATATTGTATCGGTCTGCATTGATATTTCGACCGATTACGATGCCGACCTGAATATTTACCTTGTATCGCCTACCAATCAAGTGCTGATGTTGTCCACCAACAATGGCGGCAGTGGCGACAATTACACCAAAACCTGTTTTACGCCTACGGCAATAACGCCCATCACGTCTGGAACTGCGCCTTTTACAGGGAATTTCCGGCCAGAAGGCAATTGGACTGTCCTGAATGGAGCGCCCATCAACGGCAACTGGACTTTAAGGGTTTCGGACAATGTGGGCCTGAACGCAATGGGGCGGGTGAATTCTTGGACGATTACTTTCAAATCGCAAAACAACCTGACCTATACTTGGACGCCAACAGTGGGGCTTTCATGCAGCCATTGCCCCACCCCGGTCATCACACCGACCAACAATACCAGTTATATCGTAACGGCTTCAAACAGCTTGGGCTGTGTTCAAAAAGATACCATTGCAGTAAATGTGCTGAGCAGTTTTGCAGCGCCAATTGTTGACCTACAGGTTCAAGGAATTGGGCAAGTTTTGGCAACATGGAACGATGCCAATCCGGGTTTGAGCTATGAAGTGAATGTGAACAATACAGGGTGGGTAACACCAAACACCAGCAATCTATCGCACCTTATTACCGGCCTATCCAATGGTAGCGTGGTGAATGTTGAAGTGAGGGCGAAAGTGAACGGGGCCTCTTGCAATGTGGGCGTTGGATTGGATAATTTGGTTTACCAATTTTGCCCAATTGACGCCTTCCCAACCACTGCGGGGCCTTATGCAGTCGGCTGCAATGGCGTTTGCAATGAAGCCATTCAGATTTCCGTCGTAAATGGCATAGCGCCATTTGATTACACCATCAACAACCTCACAACTGGGTCAACAGCTTCGCAAAACAATGGGAATATCACTGGGCTTTGCCCCGGTGTTTACCAAATCATCGTGGAAGATGGCGGCATGTGTCTGGATACGGTGAACCTAACGGTCAATGATATTCCACCCATTATCGTCTCAGTTATTCAAACTGAGCCAGTCAATTGTCCGGGAGGAAGCGATGGCTGTGCATCGGTAACGGCAACTGGTGGTGTGGGCGGCTTCACTTATTTATGGAACAACGCCAATATGTCCACCACTCCATTGGTTTGTGGCTTGCCAATTGGCCCGATTTCCGTAACCGCAACGGACTTGAATGGTTGCACGGCAACGGGGGCCATCAGCATTACGGCCATTCCAACGATGGTTTTGACCATCACCAAAACGGATGTAAAATGCAAAGGCGCTGCGGATGGCACGGCCAGCGTTGTGGTCAATGGCGGTCAAAACCCTTACACCTACCAATGGAGCGCTGGCACGACACCAACCCAAACCAGTACAAATGGATTGAACGTTGGCAGTGTTTCCGTTACAGTCACTGATGCAAATGGCTGCCAGCAATTCGGGAATATTGTAATAAACGAGCCACAAAATGCGCTGGAAGTTGACGCAATTCAAACTACAATAAGCTGCTACTCCGAAAATGAAAGCGCAGTAAATGCAACCGCCACGGGTGGCACCGGGCCTTATACCTATTCATGGGCACCGGGCGGACAGACGACACCGAACCTTTCGAATATATCCATTGGGCAATACACCGTTACCGCCAAAGACGCCAATGGCTGCACTGCCACGGATATGGTTGATGTAGTACAGTGGCCCGCTTATGACATCAATATTGCCACCACCCCACCAAGTTGCAGCGGCAGCACCGATGGCCGGATGAACGTCGTGGTGATTGCAGGTGGAAACGGCACTTACAGTTACAGTTGGAGCACAGGCGCCACCACCGACTTGTTGACAAACTTACAAGGCGGTATCACCTATACCGTAACAGTAACAGATGGACAGGGCTGTACTGGAACTGCATCCAGGCTTTTGGAAGACCCCATTACCATGAGCATCCCGGTTTCGGCCATTGAGCCAAAATGCAATGCTGGCAACGATGGCTCGGCCTCGGTTGGCAATATTGTAGGCGGGCTGTCCCCTTACTCCTTTGCTTGGGATGCTTCCGCAATGAGCCAAACCACCCAAACTGCCACCGACCTGCAAGCTGGCACTTACTCCGTGGTTGTTACCGACGCAGCAGGTTGTACCAGTTCCGCCACTGTCTCGGTTGGTGAACCAGCAGCTTTGGCTGTTGACTTCAAATCGGTCAATAATAGCTGTTTTGGCTATGAAGATGGCGTCGCTGAGGCGGAAGTCCAGGGAGGCATCTCACCTTACACTTTCGTTTGGTCAAACGGTGGAACCTCCGCCAAACAAGTGGAACTAGCCGCAGATTCCTACTACTTGACCATCACCGACGGCAATGGCTGCTCAAAAATTGATTCTGTTTTCATCTCCGCACCCGACCCAGTTGATGCAGAGGTCGTCGTGAAAAATGTTTCCTGCAATGGTGGCCGGGACGGGGCTGTCACCATTACGCCCATTGGCGGAACGCCACCCTTCACCTTCAGTACAGATGGTGAGCAATACTATGGTAGCAGCACGCTGATTGCATTGAAAGCTGACGATTATGTGGTTTACATGAAAGATGTGAATGGCTGTATTTTCGATTTGCCAGCCACGGTGGAAGAACCTCCGGTGTTCACCGTTGACATTCAAATTTTTGACCAACCGCTGGATGAATTTATCGTGGAATATGGCACCAGGGTTCCTTTGTATGCAAAAGTGGAAAATGCGCAAGGTGATGTAATGTTCTCTTGGGATGCTGGATATTGCGGTACTTTGTTCCAAGATACGATGTCGGATTGCACTGCCACTTTGGTTTGGAGTGCGCTTTGGGCTTTACCGGATTATTCAAATGACTACTACGTGGTTGCCATTGATTCAAACGGTTGCGAAGCAGAAGACCATATCCAATTGCATGTTCGTAAAACTCGCCGGGTGGTCGTTCCTACTGGTTTTTCTCCCAACGATAGTGGCACCAATGACCGTCTTGTGGTACACGGCAAGTCTGGGACGATGATTAAGCGATTCCAAGTCTTCGACCGTTGGGGTGAACTGCTCTATGAAGAACTGGATATTCCAATCAATGATACAAGCAAGGGCTGGGACGGCACTTTCAAATCGAAGGACATGCCGCCGGGCGTCTATGTTTGGTTCCTCGAAGCTGAATATGAGGACGGCATGACCGAAACATTCAAAGGCGAAACCACACTAATTAGATAACAAGCTTGGCAGGGATTTTCAAAATTGGAATCCTCTCAAGTCAAAAAATAGCATCGTGAAAAACAAATTTACAGCTACGATAGCATTGCTCGGATTGAGCTTGAGCCTCATGGCCCAAGACCCACAATTCGTTCAGTTCTACGCTTCTCCGCTTCAACTTAATCCAGCCATGACGGGCGTTCACCCCGGTAAATGGCGGGTCATCGCCAACTACCGGGAGCAATGGAACAGCATTCTGGATTCCAAGCCGTACACCAGTCTTAGTGCCAGCTTCGATGCCAAAAGCCGTATTGGGCGAGGTGATTACCTGGCTTATGGTGTGACCGCCTTGCGTGACCAAGCTGGAAGCTCCAATTACCTTCGCCAGACTGGCGATTTCAGCCTTGCTTATATGAAACAATTGGACGGAAGCCGCTATCGGCAGTACGACCAGTTCTTGATTGGCGGCGCTTCGGTGGGCTTTGGACAACACACACTAGACTATGGCGGGCTATGGTTTAGCAATCAGTTTGACAATGCCACGGAACAAATTGATTATTCGGCCCAAAACGGCGAGGACATCAACCAAAGCTCAGGGGTTTACATGAACATCAATGCGGG
>JADLHE010000356.1 GCA_020848965.1 Saprospiraceae bacterium | reverse complement strand
AACTCAACCAAAAAGGTTCTGCAAAATCAACACCAGCGCCCCGCCACCACCCAATCCCGAAACTTAAAAATTCCAGTCCCGATGGGCAATTTTCAGCCATTTTGCGAAGCAAAAATACAGCCCAAAGAACACGCCGACTATTGCCAACTGCCCCACTTCGATGCCCACATTAAAAGCGAAAAGCGGCAGCACGATATTGCCCGCTTCACCCATCAGGGCACTGAAATAATTGGCGAAGCCCATGCCGTGTATCAAGCCGAAGAACAGTGCCAGCAGGTAGTTCGTTGAGACGGAACGGGAGAAAGTGCCGCCCTCCGTGGCTTTGCTGACAGCGATATTGTGCAAGCTCGTCAGTACGATGGTGACAGGAATCAGGAACTCCACCAAATCGCTCGGCACTTGCAGGATGCGCAGGCCAGCCAGCACCAGCGTCAGCGAATGGCCGATGGTGAAGGCGGTGATGAGCACCAGCAGCTTCCGCCAGTCTGTCCAGCGATAGACAGCGCAAAGCGTCACCACGAACAACATGTGGTCGAAGGCCTTCGGGTCGGCGATGTGGTGGAAGCCGAGTTTTGCGAAGCTGAGGAATTCGGACATTTTTTTCGGGTTGATAGCGGTTGATAACGGTTGATAGCGGTTGATGTGGTGCGTGAAATCAACCATTATCAACTGTTATCAACCGCTATCAACCAAACTCATGGCTTGAGCGTCTTCCGCTTCTTCGCCTTCTGCATCATGTTCTCCCCCTCCACGAACTTGTGCTTTTTGTAAACCATAAAGGTTTTCGCTTCGGTGGGCATGGGGCGGGTGTTGTTCGTTTCGTCCACATCGGCAGTCTCTCGCCAAGGGTCGAGCTTGACAGATTTCACCTCTTTGTTTTTCACAAAAACCTGCGTGAATTTTTGCTCATTCTTCCGCCAGATTTCCACGGGGATGCGCTCGATTTCCTTGGTGCCATCCGTGAACGTCCACTCCAAAATGACGGGGGTCACGAGGCCGCCTTTGTTGCTGAACCGCAGTTCGTAGTAGTTTTTATCAGCAAAAAGCTCCTTTTTTTCCTTTTTGGAAAAGGTCTCATCGAAGCGCACCATCTTGAATTCGGAGGTGCTGTCGGCAGTTTCCCAAGGCTTGTAGTTCGTGTAAAAGTCAATCAACGACGTGTCTTTTTCCACCGGGAACTGCTTCACTTCTTCCCGGTAGCGTGCCTTGGTCAGCGTCTCGAAAGGCTTTTCTATCTTCTGCGGGTTCGAGGTTTCCTTGGGTTCTGGATTGTTCTCCAAGTCCACTTTCAGCCACTCGATGCTGTCCAATGAAATGTCCACTTTCTCGATGCCGTAGAACCAGCCCCGCCAGAACCAGTCGAGGTCTTGGCCACTGGCGTCTTCCATCGTGCGGAAGAAATCGGCGGGCGTCGGGTGCTTGAAGGCCCATTTTTCACAGTAAGCCTTGAAGGCGTAGTCGAATTTCTCCCTGCCCATCACTGTTTCCCGCAGGATGTTGAGCGCCGTGGCAGGCTTTGCATAGGCGTTTGCGAAGTAGTTGACGATGTTCTCCGAATTCGTCATGATTGGCTCCAACTCGTCGGGGTCAGAGTTCATATAATCGGTAATCATGTGCGGTGGGCCTTCGTTCGAGTCGTAGTTATTGTCCCATTCCTGCTCCGCAATATACTGCATGAAGGTGTTGATGCCCTCGTCGAACCAAGCCCATTGGCGCTCGTCGGAATTGATAATCATGGGGAAATAGTTGTGCCCCACCTCGTGGAAAACCACCGTCAGACAAGCATTTTTGGCTCCTTCGGAATAGGTGCCGTCCTCCTCTGCTCGTCCCGGATTGAAGGCAATCATCGGGTATTCCATGCCGTTCTGCGCCTCCACGCTGATGGCTGTTGGGTATGGGAACGGGATGGCGAACTTGCCATAAGTATTGATGGTATGCGCCACAGCCTTGGTGCTGTACCTGCGGTAAATCGGGTAAGCCTCCCTTGGGTAGTAGCTCATGCACATCACGGGTTTGCCGTCCTGGTTTTTCACCGACATGGCATCCCAAATGAAGCGGCGGCAAGCCGTCCATGCAAAGTCACGCACGTTCTCGGCCTTGTAATGCCAGGTTTTCAGGTCCTTGGATTTTTTCTTTTTCTCCAGTTTGTTGGCTTCGTCCAATGTGACGATTTCGATGGGTTCGCCACTGGCTTTTGCTTTGTTCCAACGGGTCAACTGCTCCGGCGTCAGCATCTGGTCGTAGTTCTGGCAGACGCCCGTTCCGCCCACAGTGAAGTCGTTGGGCAAGGTGATTTTCACGTCATAATCGCCGAAGTTGAGGGCAAACTCGCCCGTGCCTGTGAACTGGTCGCTCTGCCAGCCTTCGAAGTCGGAGAACACGCAAAGCCTTGGAAACCATTGGGTTATGGTGAAAAGATAGTTCTCGTCCTTTTCAAAATACTCATAGCCGCCCCGCCCGAAAGTGATATTGTTCACCCGGTCAATCAGCACGTAACTCCACTCAATATTGAAGTCGAATTTTTGGCCAGGAGCCAATGGTTGTGGCAGTTCCACCCGCATCACCGTGTTGTCAATAAAATGCTTGATAGGCTTGCCAGCATCGTCCGTCACGGACTTGATGCGGTGGCCGTATTCCTCGAATTCCGTCCAAGATTCCAGCATCCGCATGGCCTTTTCGTTCATGTTCTTGCCGATGTCGTGCGGATGGGCGTGGTGCAGGTCGTTTGTAGCGGCATGCTCGTTTTCATCGAGTTGCAGCCAGAGGTAGCGCAGCGTCTGCGGCGAATTGTTGTGGTAGGTGATATGCTCCTTGCCCGTCAGTTGGTGCTTTTCCGGGTCGAGCGTCGCCTCTATTTTATAGTCCACTTTTTGTTGCCAATATTCCGGGCCAGGCGAGCCGTCGGCGGTGCGGTAGTCGTTGGGCGTGGGCAGCACCGAGCCAAGTTGCTCGAAAGCATAGCCGTGGTTGGGGCGCTTTGGAGCCTTCGGCTCTTCGGCTTTTTCTTTTTCCTGTGCTATTGCAACCAGTGACAGCAGGCTGAAAATCAGTGCAATACAAGGTTTTTTACCAAAGTCAGTTAGGTTCATTTTCGTTTGTTTGAATCGTGAAAAATGGATTTGCGAAGGTAAGGATTGAAAAGATATGGAGGGGATGCATTGGGAAGTAGTTTTGAATTCAGAATTTTGAGTTTCGAGTTCAGGCAAAATCAATTGAAATCAACCTTTTGCGATAATGAGCTAATTGAAATCGTTGAGACGAAAGCATATGTCCTCCTTGAAACAGTATGTGCTTTCCGGTGAGGACGTTTGCGAAGGTTTCAAATTGGATTTGAGCAGATTATAGCCTTGCTTTGTCTCGTAAAACAAAGTAATAATGCGCCTATATCTTTTCCCTGTTTTTATTTCCCTTCCTTTTTTCTGCTTCGCAAAAAACGCTGCCATCACGGTCTTTCAATCCGGCGAGGCAGGGTATGCCTGCTTCCGAATCCCTGCCATCGTGCGCTCACCGGAAGGGGTGCTGCTTGCATTTGCCGAAGGCCGAAAAACAGGATGCTCCGACTTCGGCGATGTGGACGTTGTTTTGAAAACCAGTAAAAACAAGGGCAAAACCTGGAGCCAACTGCGGGTGGTTGCTGAAAACGGACACCTCCAATCCGGCAACCCCGCACCCGTTTTTGACCTACTTGACCCCCGTTTCCCCAAAGGGCGGCTCTTCCTTTTTTACAACTCGGGCAATGCCAGCGAACACGATATAAGGCTTGGCAAAGGCCAAAGAGAGGTTCATTTTATCGCCAGTTCTGACGATGGCAGCACTTGGTCGCCTCCTACCAATATCACCGCTCAAGTCCACCGCCCGCTGCCTCATTCCGCCGATTGGCGAAGCTATGCCAACACGCCAGGCCATGCACTTCAATTGCCATCGGGACGCCTCATCGTGCCAGCCAACCACTCCGCTGGCCCGCCAAAAGACGGATTTCTCGACTATCGGGCCTTTGCATTTTTCTCTGACGACCACGGTGAATCCTTTCAAATCATGCCCGATATTGACTACCCCGGCAGCAACGAAGCGACCGCTGCATCCTTGCCAGGTGGCCGATTTCTGATGAGCATCCGGGACCAATCCGGTCGGGCAAAGGCAAGGCTCATGGCAATTGGCAGCAAGCAGGGTATTTGGGATTCAACATGGGTCGCCACGAACCTCCCTGACCCGGTCTGCCAAGGCAGTCTATTGAATTTTTCATCGAAAAAAAACAAGCAGGTGCTGCTGCACAGCAACCCGGCCAGCACCACTAATCGCTGTTGCCTCCAAGTGAAAATGAGTAGGGATGGTGGTAAGACTTGGCAGCCGATTTTATTGCAGCCCAATGAGAGTGCCGCCTATTCCGACCTCGTGCAATTGAGCAGGAAGTCGGCGGGGCTACTGGCCGAGGTGGATGAATACGGTCGGGTAATTTTTCAGCGGTTTAGGGTAAAATGGCGCTTAAACAGTTGACAATCAATCATTTTTTCAAGCCCACCTTATACGCCGCCAAGCACCTTTCCCTCGCCATTTTATGTTCCACAATCGGTTTCGGATAAGCCGCTGTGCCGAATTCCGGCACCCATTTTTTCACGTATTTCAAGTCCTTGTCGAACTTCTCTTGCTGCGAATCGGGGTTGAAAATGCGAAAATACGGCGCTGCATCGGTACCGCAGCCAGCCGCCCATTGCCAGCCGCCGTTGTTGCTGGCGAGGTCGAAGTCGAGTAGCTTTTTGGCGAAATAAGCTTCGCCCCAGCGCCAATCTATGAGCAAATGCTTGGTGAGGAAACTAGCCACCACCATGCGCACCCGGTTGTGCATATAACCCGTGGCGTTGAGTTCCCGCATCCCAGCATCCACGAGCGGATAGCCCGTTTTGCCATCGCACCATGCTTTGAACTCCAACTCATCATTTTGCCAAGGAATGTCAGCGTATTCGGCCCGGAAGGGCTGGCCGACCACATGCGGGAAATGGCTGAGAATCATGGCATAGAAGTCCCGCCATATGAGTTCGTTCAAATAGGTTTTGTTCAGCGCCATCGCCTTCCTCGCCTTTTCCCGGATGCTGATGGTGCCAAAACGGAAGTGCAGCCCCAAGCGGGAAGTGCCGTGGATGGCCGGAAAGTCACGGGTCTGGTCGTAGTTTTTGATGATGCCTTGCGTGACGGTTTCCGAAGGAAAAGTAAGCTCGGATGACTGAAAACCCATTGACGCCAAACTTGGAATAGGCAGGTTGTTTTGCTTCGCAAAATGGGCGGCGTACTTGAGTGTCGGGTAAGGCTTCAAATAAAACGAAACGGCCACTTCCTGACCATCTGCGGCTGATAGTTTGGCCATTTTTGATTCCAGCTTTGCCAGCCATTTCCGGCTGTAAGGGGTGAAGACCGTGTAGGGCAGGCCGTCGTCTTTCGTCACCTCGCTTTTCTCAAAAATCACATGGTCTTTGTAGGATTTGAAGGCGATGCCTTTTGCTTCCAGCAATTGTTTCACCGCAGCATCCCGTTCGAGGGCATAGGGTTCGTAGTCGTGGTTGGTGAAAACAGTTTGGATGTTTTGTTGCGCAGCAATATCGGTCCAAACTTCAATGGGGCGACCATATTTCACCAAAAGCGAAGCACCAAGAACGGCTAGTTCCTGGTTCAGGCGTTCCAATTGTTGATGGAGGAAAGTGACCCTCGCATCGGTTCGGTCTTCAAGGTCGTCGAGGATGTTTTTATCGAAAATAAAAATGGGCTGCACGGGCAGGCCTGCTTTGAGGGCATGGTAAAGCCCAGCATTGTCTTCGAGGCGGAGGTCACGGCGGAACCAGAAAAAGTTGGTGGATGGCATAATTCTCTGTTGAGTTCAGGAAAACAGGCGGGTTTGGCAATTGTTTTTAATTCAGTACAGTTTAATCTCCGATGCAGAATTGGTCATGGAGATTCATTCTTTTTTCAGAAATTTGGTCGTCAGTAGTTCAAGTATAAAGCATGAAACAAAGTTTACGATTTCTACTTCTCTTCCATACCATTGCATTGTGTGGCCAGCAAAACCCAATTGAGGACACACAATTTCAATTTT
>JADLHE010000355.1 GCA_020848965.1 Saprospiraceae bacterium | reverse complement strand
TTTTCGGTACTTGGCCAAGACATCGTTTAGAGGAATACCTTCTCCATTCTCCATTTGCTTTTGCGAGGTCTCAATCGAATCCTTCACCGAATTTGGCAGTTCATCCCAACCATCCACCTCCTCCGAAGACTTTCGTTTTGTTTGAATCAGCTTATAAATAGCATCCAATAGCTTCTCATCTTTGATGAGTAAGATTTGTTGAATTAGGTCTAATTTATCTACCGTGATATTCATTGAAGTTAATTTTGATGCAACAAAAATAGAATAATCCCCGATTTTTGGCAACCCAATCACCGTCAATCGTCCACCGTGAGCCGTCAACCGATAGATTACCTCCTTTACCGCAAAATCATCCACATAGACATGGATGCCTTTTTTGCCAGCATCGAGCAGCGGGACAACCCTGAACTGCGAGGCAAGCCCATTGCTGTCGGCGGTGGAGGCACTAGGGGCGTAGTGGCTTCGGCCAGTTACGAAGCACGGCGCTACGGGGTGCGCTCTGCAATGCCCGGCATGACGGCACAGCGGCTTTGCCCGAACATCATTTTCGTGCGGGGACGGTTCGCAGCCTACCAAGAAGCCTCCCGGCAAATCCGGGATATTTTCCTCGACTACACCGACCTCGTGGAGCCGCTCTCCCTCGATGAAGCCTACCTCGATGTGACCGAGAACAAAAAGGGCATCCATTCTGCCATGCAAATCGCCATTGACATACGCAAACGGATTGAGGTGGAGACGGGGCTGACGGCCTCGGCGGGTGTCTCGTTCAATAAGTTTTTGGCGAAGGTGGCCTCCGACATCAACAAGCCGAATGGGATGAAGACCATTTTGCCGAAAGAGGCGCTTGATTTTCTGGGCAAGCTGCCCGTCGAGAAATTTCACGGCATCGGAAAGGTGACAGCCGAACGCATGAAAAAAATGGGCATCCGAACAGGCGGCGACTTGCGTAAACTAACCGAAATTGAGCTATCTCAACGATTCGGCAAATCGGGGCGCTACTACTACCGAATCGTGCGGGCGGAAGACCATCGCCCCGTGAATCCTAACCGCATCCGGAAGTCCATCGGGGCGGAGCGCACGTTTTTTGAGGACGTGAGCGAGACCGCTGAGATGAAGGAGCGCCTCGTGCCCATCATCCAAACCGTGTTTGACTACATGGCCAAGCACGACAATTTCGGGCGGACGGTAACCCTGAAATTGAAAACTCCGGAATTCAAAATCATCAGTCGCAGCAGGTCTTTTGGTGGGGAGATTCGGACAATAGAAGCCTTACAGCAGACTACTTTTGAGCTATTGGACGCCAGTCGCCATGAAGTTGAGGCGGTTCGGCTGTTGGGCATTTCCGTTTCCAACCTCGAAAAAGAGATGATGGGGGAAGGAATGCAGTTGGAGTTTGATTTTGGGGAGGAATAAAGCGAGTAAGAACCTAGCATGACCAACCAAAAGGAAATGTCAAACTGTCTATCCTGAAAAAAATGAAGCACATTATTACCGTACTTCTGCTTTTCAATTTTTGCCAGTTGTTTGCGCAGCAACAAGATGAAATTAAGTTCATACACCGATTTTCAATTGAGTTGGAGGGAGGCTTGATTAATTCAATGCTGAACACGCCTTGGGTTTGTACATTTTGCGATTGCATTGATTGCGAAAGTTACGAACCTCAAAAAGGAAAACCTGCACGTCCTATCGTTGCTCCAATGGCCCTGGCCTATCTCAATTTTCAAGTTTCTGAGCGCCACCAAGTGGGGCTTGGCTATTCGTTGAGCCAATATGGGGAAATGGACTGGCCCTCCGATTATTCCAAAAGAGCTATCACCTATCAAGGTTTAAACGCTCGGCATACCTGGATTTTACTTAAAGGAGATAAAACAAGCTTAGGCATTTCAAATAGCCTTTGCTTTGAATTTCCAAAACCTACCGACTTTTTTGTATTAGCCCAAAAGGGGCTTAGCCATACCGCCACCTTAAAATTTCAACGAGAGATAAACCCCAGATTGGCGCTCAGTTTCAACTTGCTAGGTAGAACTGCGCTTACCGAATACGCCAAAAAGGCATGGTACGGAATGAACAATAGATGGGGATTCGGAGCCTCTTTAGGATTTCAGGTAAAAATTTAGAACAGAAAAAAACTGTTGGCAGCGCAGTTATAGCAAATCGGCACATTTCAGCTTACCTTTGCGCCCCGAAAAAAAAATGCAAGGAAGTTGGCTCATATTTAAGCCAGTTGCTAGCATCCAGTATCAAGTATCCAGTTTTCATCCATGCTGACAGCCGCCAACATATTCATCAAATACGGAGACCGCACCCTCCTCGACCACGTCAATTTCACCATTGGGGACAAAGAGCGCATTGGTCTTGTGGGCCGCAACGGGGCGGGCAAGTCCACCTTGCTAAAGGTCATAGCGGGCAATGTGAGGCCGGACGAGGGCCATATTCAGCGCCCAACCGCTTCCACGCTTGGTTTTTTGCACCAAGACATGAGCATCCCCAAGGGCAAAACCGTGATGGACGAAGCAATGACGGCTTTTGATGAAACAAAACGGATTGAAAATCGCCTCGCCGAAATCCACAAGGAACTAGAGGTGCGCACTGACTACGAGACCGATGCCTATATGGATTTGCTCACCGAAATGAGCGACCTCGACCACCATTTCCACCTGCTGGATGGCGTGAACACCCAAGGCGAAGCAGAGAAGATTTTGAAGGGCCTTGGTTTCAAGCAAACCGATTTTACCCGCCTTACCGACGAGTTCAGCGGGGGCTGGCAGATGCGTATCGAGCTGGCGAAAATGCTGCTCCAACGCCCCGACTTCCTGCTTTTGGATGAGCCTACCAACCACTTGGACATCGAATCCATTATCTGGCTGGAGGAGTTCTTGCAGGGTTATGAAGGTTCGGTTATTGTCATTTCGCACGATAAAACCTTCCTCGACAACGTCACCAAGCGAACCATTGAAATCGAGCTGGGCAAGGTCTATGACTACAAGGCAAATTACTCCAAATACGTTGAGCTGCGGGCCGAGCGCCGGGAGAAAATGTCGGCTGCTGCCAACAACCAGCAGAAGGTGATTGACCAGATGGAGCGCACCATCAGTCGCTTCATGGCCAAGGCCAATAAGACCACCATGGCGCAGTCCATGCAGAAGAAGCTGGACAAAATAGACCGCATCGAAATTGAGGAGGTTGATACCAGCACGATGAACATCCACTGGCCCGATTGCCCACGCAGCGGCGTCATCGTGGCCGAAGTAAAGGACTTGAGCAAAAGCTATGGCAACTTGAACGTACTGAACCACGTGGATTTGACCCTTGAGCGGGGCCAAAGGGTGGCTTTCGTTGGACAGAACGGCATGGGTAAAACGACCTTGGCGAAGATGATTGTCAATCACCTGCAACCCACTTCGGGCGAGGTGAAGCTCGGCCACAACGTCCATGTTGGTTACTATGCACAGAACCAAGCCGAGGAATTGAACCCAAAAATCACGCTGCTCGAAACAATGGAAAACCACTCGCCACCTGAGATGCGGACGAAGCTGCGCAATATTCTCGGCTCCTTCCTTTTCAGCGGCGAAGACCAGGACAAAAAAGTTTCCGTGCTTTCGGGTGGGGAGCGTGCAAGGTTGGCGATGGCCTGTTTGCTGCTGCGCCCCATCAATTTCCTGGTCTTGGATGAGCCTACCAACCACTTGGACATGCTTTCAAAAGAAGTGTTGAAAGCTGCGATTGAGAACTACGAAGGCACACTGCTCGTCGTTTCCCACGACCGTGATTTCTTGGCGGAGATGACCACGACCACCGTTGAGTTCCGGGACAAGAAACTCCATACTTACCTCGGCGATGTGAACTATTTCCTTGAAAAACGCAAGTTGGACAATATGAGGGACGTGGAGTTGGCCACAAAGGCTGCCTCTTCTGTTGCGCAGCAAAAAGCCCTTAACAACGATGAGCGCAAGGCCATGCAACGCACCCTTGCCAATGCTGAGAAAAAAGTGGAGCAATTGGAGGCCAAAATCTCGGACATCGAAAGCCGAATGGCACTTTCCGATTTTTACCAGAGGCCCGATAGCCAAAAAGTGATGGATGAATACGCCAAGCTGAAAGGCGAACTAGATGGCGCTATGGCGGAGTGGATGGAAGCCCAGGATGCGCTTGGATAGTCCGAAAATGCCATAAAAAAAGCGGCGACCGTTGTAAAATGGTCGCCGCTTTTTTATTGATAAGTTGAGAATTAACGAACTGCCGTCAATTTCACTTTAAGGTCGAACTCATCGTAGATGGTCTTGTCGCCAAGGCCCTCGAAGAAACTACCTGAACCATAACGAACATCGAAATCGGTACGGTCGAGCTTGATATCGCCAGTAGCAACGATTTTGCCACCTGCTTCTTCTTTCAAGTTTGCATCGAATTTCACTTCTTTCGTAGTGGATTTGATGGTCAAATTGCCGATGATTTTGTACTCACCGGGCTTGCCTTTAGGCACCACCTTGGTGATGACATATTTCGCAGTTGGGTGATTGGCAGAGCCAAAGAAATCGTCAGATTTTAGGTGACCTTCGAGTTTGCCAGCCATTTCGCCTTGGAGGTCAAGGCATTTGATGGTGGTCATGTCAATTTCGAAGGAACCGCCTGAGAAAAAACCCTTGTCGTTGTAGGTCAATGAGCCGGATTTGATATTTACAACGCCATTGTGCTGGCCTGTTACTTTGTAGGCCGTCCACTGAACGCTGCTGTTAGTAGTGTCAACCCGGAGGGTAGAACCTGCCTTGAAAGCTGTGAAAGAAAGGCCAACAAAGGCGACCATCAAAGTCATGAATGCAAAAGCGGAAAATGTACTTTTCATAGAGTAATGATAAAAGTTAAAATGATGAAAGAATTTGTGTGTAGATACACGAATTACAGGAACGATAGAGGCTCGCCTAAGTTGAGTAGCAAGTCTTAAAAAAATCTTAAAAGAAATCAGCCCCGAAGCTTGTCCAAGATGACGTTCAATTGTTTGGCCTCTGCTTCGGTGAGCTTGCTGCCCAGTGCATTGGTCAATCCATCCATCTTTTCGCTGGCCTCTTCCAACAGTTTAAGGCCCTCTTCTGAAATGAGCACTTCAGCCCTGCGGTTGTCTGCGGAGCATTTCGCCTTAACCACCAATTTCTTGGCAATCAGCTTGTCCACCAACCTCGAAGCATTGGACGATTTATCAATCATCCTTTCCGTCAGTTCCTTGATGCTCCCGGGATTGGGTTGCATGCCACGAAGAATCCTCAAAATATTGAATTGTTGAGGTGAAATGCCAATGGGTTTCAACACTTTGGCACCATTGGCCGACAACCAGGAAGCTGTAAAAAGAATGTTCACATGCCCCTTGATGTACTCGTTTGAAAAGGCTTTCTGCTTAATTTCTTCCTCTATCCTCATTTTTGACCGAGTTGAATGGTTATTGTTGTAGCGTTGGTAGGCAAAGGTAAGACCACATCACAAAAAAAATAACAATTTTGCGCCTTGTTTGCCTAGCAATTTGCCAGTAATTCTTGAATCTGGTACGAATTTTACGAAGGCAGAGCGAACAGTTGTCAAGCACATTATCCACAGAATATTGAAACATGAATTTTTCTGGCGTCGAACTCGTTTTTTGGGGATTGATTTTCATCGTTTTCTATGCCTATCTGGGCTATGGATTACTGCTGTTTGTACTGGTCAAATTGAAGCGGCTTTTCTCAAAAAAAGTCGAAAATTCGGCTTTAGACAATGACCTTCCATCCGTTGTCTTTATCGTCGCCGCCTACAACGAAGAGGATTATATCATCGAAAAAATCAAGAACTGCCTTGCCTTCGACTACCCAAAAGACAAAATCGAGTTCTGGTTCGTCACCGATGGCTCCAATGACAGCACGCCAAAACTGGTAGAAGACTACCCCACCCTGCCCGGCCAGACCGTCCGTCTTTTCCACAGCCCTGAGCGCAGGGGAAAAATCGCCGCTGTGGAGCGGGTCATGGCTTTCGTGAAAGCGCCCATCACCATCTTCACCGATGCCAATACGGACGTGAACCCAATGGCCATCCGCAACATCGTCCGGCACTACGCCGACCCGAAAGTAGGTGCCGTGGCTGGAGAGAAACGCATCGCCCTCGGCGAAAAAGACGACGCATCGGGCGCTGGCGAGGGCATTTATTGGAAATATGAATCGCTGCTCAAAAAATGGGACTCCGAGCTATACTCCGCCATCGGCGCAGCGGGCGAGTTGTTCTCCATCCGCACCGAGCAGTACCGCCATGTGGAACAAGACACGCTCATCGAAGACTTTGTGATGACAATGGGCATTGCCATGCGGGGTTACAAAATCGTGTATGAGCCAGACGCCTACGCCGTGGAATCGTCCAGTGCCTCCATTGCCGAAGAACTCAAACGAAAAGTACGCATCGCAGCAGGTGCGCTGCAAGCCGTTTGGCGTTTGCGCAGCCTGCTCAATCCTTTCAAATACGGCCTCCTCAGCTTCCAATATCTCTCTCACCGGGTATTGCGTTGGACACTTGCACCATTGGCCCTTCCCATCATTTTCCTACTCAATATCTGGCTCGCAATGGGTGGCTCCATGCTTTACAAAGCCTTGCTCATATGCCAAATCCTGTTTTACGCCTTTGCCCTTCTCGGCTATGGTTTCGAACGCAAACAATTGAAAATCAAGGCGTTCTTCGTGCCTTACTATTTCTGTGTGATGAACTACGCCATGTACCGAGGCTTCTTCCGGCTCATTGGTGGGCGGCAGTCCGTGGTGTGGGAGAAGGCGAAACGGGCGGCATGATTTGCCCATTTTTGTTAGCCCAAGTCTCTCCTTCAAGCCGGCGTAGTCAGACTTCCCACTAGGCGTGGACGGTTCCGCCTCCGGTGGATGACAAGGGGAAGTGCCGTGCTTTGCTCAGCTTGTCCCGGTTATGCACGACTTGGCGTTGGAGCTTTCCCGATAAATAATTCCGAACCTTGACAAGTTTGGAAATGAGCATCTCTTCCCCTTGTCATCACGAAGGGAACTGTCCACTTCTTTAAAGAGGAAATTGAGCGCCTAAAAGCCCATTTCCTCCCCCACCCTATGCCATCTTTCCTTTTTACTTTTTTGCTCAAAAAATGCGGGGGAAATATTGCATGAGTAAGATAATTGAAAATTAAAACACTTTTTTGATGCAACTTTGTAAAAATAAATTATTTTTGTGCGGTTAATTAAATCAAATAGTTGACACCTTATGAAAAAACAGGCTATCAACCGTAAGCACAACTACCCCGATGCTGACCTTCACCAGCAGGTCATGGAGCGCCTTCGCTATGCCCACCGTGACCTCGCCCAGTTCGAGCAGTACAGCTACGGCATGGACAAGCTGGTAAAGTTGAAAACCATCGCCGACCGCTTCCGTGACCTGCCGGACGACGACGAACTCGTGGGCGACCAAATGCTCCTTTCCGAAAAGAAGTACAAGGCCAGTGACGACCTCCAAGCCGCTATCCGGAGCCTGATGACCCGTGTGGCCCTCAAGTTCAATAACCGGACGGGTCGCTACCGCAAATTCGGGGCGGGCAAGCTGGGCGACATGACCGACGCACAGCTCATTTTCTGTGCCCGACGGGTGGTACGGGTGGCCCGCCAGCAAATTGACTTCTTGGAAGACGTGGGCGTGAACGAGCGCATCCTGGGCCGCATCAGCGATGCCTGCCAAGCCTTCGAGAATGCCGTGAACCTGCAACAGGACAAGGTCGCCGACCGGGACATTGGCGTGGAGCGGCGGGTGGAACTCGGCAACGAACTCTACGACGAACTCGTGGTGCTCTGCAATATCGGCAAGGACATCTGGGACAACAAGGACAAGGCCAAGTACGAGAACTACTGCCTGTACGAGAGCAATAACGACCAGAAGGTGGCGAGGAAGGCGAAGTTGGCGGCGGAGGGGGCGCAAGCAATAGTTTAATATCCTTATTTTTGTCAAAAATCAAAACCATGCAAAACTGGAAAGACTATATCATATCCGACCCTGAAGTGCTACGGGGGAAACCCACCATCAAAGGCACAAGGCTTTTAGTTGAGTTTCTATTGGAGCGCCTTTCGGATGGGTGGTCGGAGGAGATGCTGTTGGAGAACTTTCCGAGATTGAAGAAGGAACATTTGACTGCTATCTATGCCTTCATGTCCGAGTGCCTAAAGGACGGGCTGCTATTCCTTCCCACTACCGCTAAAGCTGCCTAATGACCTTCCTTGCCAACGAAAACTTTTGCATGGCAAGTGTCCAATGATTCTAGAGCAAAGAACTATTTACCTGTTATTTCTTACAATAATAGTTTTAACAACATTCCTAAGTTTTGATTTCAGAATTTCTAATCCCATAGAAGAGTTTTCATAAACAATTACCCTAAGATGCTTTAAATCGAAAGGTATGTCCATTAAATTCTGAGTCAATAATATTGTCTCCTTACCAATTGCATGCGCTAATCCAACTTCATAAAATACATTCGGATTTTTATTTGTGCAATCAGCAATTACTATTTTTGCATTCTTAATATTTTCCCATATATCACCTATAATCGGTTGATTATTAAATATATCGCCCGCAGTGCCAGAAGTCAAATTCAAATCCAACAGCAATGGTTTAACATGTGTCTCGAATATTTCAAAGAAAATATTCAAAAATGGCATTAACATAAATACGTCAAACTTTACACCATAGTTTTGTGATATTGGGAAAACAGGGTGTTGCTTAGAAACAGTAGTTTCTAATATAGCATCTGCATCATTGATTTCAGGAATACTAAATCTTGAAGACAGTACAGGTTTTATGAATTGATGGATTAGCCCACAACAATCATCCCAATCAAATCTGCCATGTTTCGCATAGTAAGCAATCGTAGCAGCAGCTAACGCATCTCCTGCCCCTAATTCTGAGACTACTTTTGG
Organism: Saprospiraceae bacterium; assembly: GCA_020848965.1. GTDB lineage: Bacteria > Bacteroidota > Bacteroidia > Chitinophagales > Saprospiraceae > UBA6168. The sequence continues at coordinate 9,237 of JADLHE010000355.1, read as the reverse complement.
AATTGATACAGCAGGGTAGTTCCTTCGTTTGCCATCATTCGAAAAAACCGAAAACCCTAAAATACCATTTGTAATAATCACATGTTCTGAATTGTAAAATTCACAAATATCCACAACGGAATCAACGTCATTTGCCTCCTTCCATTTTGGAAATGTGGATTGGTTTGCTTCTGCACCATTTATAAAAAAGACAACAAAGCAGTAATGATTAACCTTTTTAGGAATAGGAAGTAATGCTCTTTGAACCTTACTTTCCGAAACTGAGCAAACAAAGATTGGTTTTTCAAATTTTCGTGAAATTGAAACAACCTGAGATATTTGATATTGGCTAAGGTTACAGTCCAATACAACTATGTTAGATTGAAATATAGCTTTTTCTAAATTTGGCTCAATAAAAGTCACTAAATCAATAATGGTAGATGTTACCCCGGTTTCTAGTTTACCTAATAGGCTTTGGGCAACATAACCGCTCTCAGTATTACAATTTTCATAAAAAAGGTGTTTGGTTGAGATATGTCTCAACTCAAAAGAATCTCTTATAAGTTTCGCTGAAAGTGAATTTGACTTTAAAACTGTATACAATGAGGAGTCATACCCATTAATCCCAAGGTTTATTGTGACATTGTATCCTACTCCACCAATTCCAATTTGTAATGTACCAGTCTTATTGGTATCATTTTTTGTTTCAGCAGTATAATCTGCTAATATATCAACATGTGCTGAACCAAAAACAAGGATTTTTGAACTCACCATGATTGTTCATTTTTTAAAAATGCATTTTCACAATATTGTTAATTACCCCAACAACTCATACGCCCCCGCAATCCCCTGCCCGCCCCCGACGCAAGCCGTCACCATCCCATATTTCTGCTTCCGGCGGCGCATTTCGTTAAAAAGCTGCGTGGAGAGCTTCGCACCCGTACAACCGAGCGGGTGGCCAAGCGCCACGGCCCCACCGTTCACGTTCACGATGTCGGGGTTCAGGCCCGCTTCTTTTATAACCGCCAGTGCCTGCACGGCAAAGGCTTCGTTCAGTTCTATCTGTTCGATGTCGTTCAGCGTCAAACCGCCTTGGGCCAGTGCCTTCGGGATGGCAGCACAAGGGCCGATGCCCATGTAGAGCGGCTCCACGCCCGCCACAGCACAGGAAACCAGCCGGGCGATGGGCGTCAGGTTCAGTTGTTTCACCAAATCGCCGCTCATTACCAGCACGAAGGAAGCGCCGTCGCTGGTCTGCGAGGAATTGCCCGCTGTCACCACGCCGCCGTTTTTAAAGGCAGGTTTCAGTTTGCCGAGGCCCTCCATGCTCGTGTCCGCCCGCACGCCCTCGTCGGTGTCAATCAGGAAGGACTTCTCCACCCGTTTGTTGTCCTGCACGAAGACCTCCGTCACGTGTACTGGCACGATTTCGTCCTTGAACTTGCCCTCGGCAATAGCCGTCGCCGCCTTTTGGTGCGAGCGCACCGAAAACTCGTCGCCCATCTCACGGGTGATGCCCCATTTGGCGGCCACGGCTTCCGCTGTATTGCCCATACCCGTCACGTATTCCGGCGTGGAAATGGCCACTTGGTAGCTCGGCGCCAGCTTGTAGCCCGTCATCGGAATCATGCTCATGCTCTCCGCCCCGCCAGCGATATAGCACTGCCCCATTCCCGCCCTGATTTTTGCGGTAGCAATGGCGATGGTCTCCAAACCGGAGGCGCAGTAGCGGTTCACGGTCATGCCCGGCACGGTCTTGCCCAGCGCCCGCAAGGATATTTGCCGACCGACTTGCAAGCCCTGCTCCCCCTCTGGGTTTGCGCAGCCGACAATGAGGTCATCCACCAAAGCGGGGTCGAGTTCGGGGGTTTGCGCCAGCAGGTATTTGATGACGTCCACCGCTAAGTCGTCGGAACGGTAGTTGCGGAAACCGCCTTTTTTGGCCTTGCCAACGGCGGAACGGTATGCTTTTACGATATATGCGTCTTGCATGATTTTCGATTTTTATAGGTTTTGAGGTGACATCTTTTTGCCAGCTACACATTAGGAAAATAGCAGAAAAGTTAATGGCAAAAAGGTGTCATCTCGAAACCGTCGCCCATGAGATGACACCTTTTTGCCTTTGAAAACCTTGCTATTTCAAAGGCATCGTAGGCAAAAAGATGTCACCTCATGGGCTTTAATTCCTCAAAGGTTTGTTATTCGTCAACATGTACTGAATCCGCTCCAGCGTCTTCTGCTCCCCACACAAGCTCATAAACGCCTCCCTCTCCAAGTCCAGCAGGTACTGCTCGCTCACCTGCTGCACCCCGGTCAGGTCGCCGCCACAGAGCACGAAGGCGATTTTCTTCGCAATCTTGATGTCGTGGTCGCTGGCGTAGCCGCCGAGTTTCAGCTCGTTGGCAGCCACGTAAAGCGCCGCCAAACCGCCCCGACCCAGCACCGTAACATCGTGACGTTGAAGGGGTTGCACGTAGTTGTCGGCGAGTTCGAGGACTTTCTGCTTTGCCTCGGCAATGTTCCGTTGGCCGTTCAGCACTACTTGGTCTTTGTTGCGGAGCAAATAACCATGCTTGAACGCCTCGCTGGCCGAAGTCGCCACGGAGGCCAAGGCGATGGTCTTAAACTTCTCCACCAAGGTCGGAATCTGCACGTCGCCCTCGAAGAAGGCATCGCTGGCCCGCATGGCGAACTCCTTGGTGCCAGCCCCGCCGGGCAGCAGGCCCACGCCCACTTCCACGAGGCCGATATAGCTCTCCGCTGCGCAAACGGCGGCGTCGCAGTGCATGATGGTCTCGCAAGCGCCGCCAAAGACGTAACCCTGCGTGGCCGCCACCACCGGGATGCCTGAATAACGGCAGCGCATCACCGTGTCCTGGAAGAACTTGACGGCCATGTTCAACTGGTCCCACTCCTGCTCGTAGGCCATCATGGCCACCATCATCAAGTTGGCACCAACGGAGAAGTTCTTTGAGTTGTTGCCTAGCACGAGGCCCTTCCATTCACCTTCCTCCGCAATTTTGATGGCATCGTTGATGCCCCGCAGCACGCCCTCGCCCATTGTGTTGGCCTTGCTCTGGTATTCGAGGCAAAGCACGCCGTCGCCGATGTCGTGAAGGGTCGCTTCGGGGTTCTGATAGACGGGTTTTTTGTCCCGGTAATTGTCCAGAATCACGAAGCTCTCCGTGCCGGGCACTTCCTTGTAGCCCTTTGTTTTTACACTATAATAGTATTGCTTGCCGCCATCCCGTTTGTAAAATGATTCGATGCCCGCCTCCAGCATGTCCGTGACCCAATCGGCGATTTTCTCGCCTTGGGCTTCGGCCATGACCACGGCATGGCGTACCCCGACGGCATCCCAATACTGGAACGGCCCCAAGTCCCAGGCGAAGCCAGCCCGCAGCGCATCGTCAATGGAATACAGCTCGTTGGCGATTTCGGGAATGCGGTTGGAGACGTAGGCGAATAGGCCGAGCAACGAGCGGCGGACGAGTTCCCCGCCTTTGTCCTCGGCACTGAAAACGGCCTTCACCCGCTTTTCGAGGTCGTCTATTTGCTTCGCAACGGCGAGAACAGGCAAGCCCGGCTTCGGCGTTTTTTCATACTCAAGCGTCTCAAGATTCAAAGCTAAAATGATGGGCTTGCCCTTCTCGTCCTTTTCGTTGGTCTTTTTATAAAAACCTTGGCCGGTCTTGTTGCCGAGGTAGTTGTTTTCCAATAAAAACTTCAGGTATTTCGGAATCTCGAAAGCCCCAGCCTGCTCGTCGTTGGGGCAGTTGTCCTTGATGCCCTGGATGACCTTCGCTGCCGTGTCATGGCCCACGAGGTCGCCGAGGCGGAAGGTACCCGTGTTCGGGCGACCAATGGCGGGGCCGGTGAGGGCGTCCACCTCCGTGATGCTCAGGCCGATTTGCGTAGTCAATTGGTAAATCTTGGCCATCGCATAGACCCCTACCCTGTTGGCGATGAACGCCGGGGTGTCCTTGGCCAGTACCGTTTGTTTGCCCAAAAACACGTCGCCGTAGTGCATGAAAAAGTCCACGATGTCACGGCGGGTCTCCTTCGTTGGAATGATTTCCAAGAGGCGCATGTAGCGGGGCGGATTGAAGAAGTGCGTTCCGCAAAAATGCTCCCGGAAGTCTTCGCTGCGCCCTTCGAGCATCAGGTGGATGGGGATGCCGGAGGTGTTGGACGTGACCAAGGTGCCTTTCCTGCGGTATTGGTCAACCTTTTCAAACACCTGTTTTTTGATGTCCAAACGTTCCACCACCACCTCGATGACCCAGTCGTAGTCCTTGATTTTGGGCAGGTCGTCGTCGAAATTGCCCGTAGTGATGCGGCTGGCAAAAGCGGCATCATAGAGCGGCGCAGGTTTCGATTTGATGGAAGCAGCCAAGGCGTTGTTGGCGATGCTGTTGCGGAGTTTTTTGTCGGTGACCTCCAGCCCGGCGGCGTCTTTCGGCACGATGTCGAGCAGCAGCACTTGCAAGCCGACATTGGCGAAGTGGCAGGCGATGCCCGAACCCATGACGCCTGAGCCGAGGACGGCCACTTTGGATATTCTTCTCATTTTTCTATCGGTTGACGGTGGACGATTGACGGTAGACGGAGGGAGGTCGTTGATGGCAAGGGCCTTCTCCGTAGAAACAGGAATCGTCTCGACGTTCACATTTTTAGCTTGTGTCAAATTTCAGCGAATTTTCGCTGGGATTGCAAAAATACAAACGAAGGGGAATATACAAAGTTGCGGAGCAGAAATTGAATACAAATAAATTGAAATGAGGTTTTTACGCTATAAATACCCAAATCCAAACCTCGCCCATACCCCGCTTGTCAGCGATTTTAATTACATAACCCCTTGATTTTAAAGAAAAAGCAATAACTTTCGCCCCGAATTGACACTAATCCTCCCTTAGTGGTCGTTTCCAAAACTTGCACAGAACAAACATTACGTGAAAAACTAAATCCACCTTTATGTTCCAGACCTTATTGTTTCTACAAGAAACCGCAACAGATGTTGAAGCCACCGCAGAGCAACAATCCATTGTTCAAATGCTGTTGGAAGGCAGCATGTTCGGTCTTTTCATCATCATCCTGCTCATTATCATGTCCTTTGTGGCGCTCTACATTTTCATCGAGCGTTACCTGACCATCAAGCGGGCTTCCCAGATTGATGACAGTTTTATGAACAATATCCGAATGAATGTGCAGAACGGCAACCTCAATGCCGCCCGTTCACTGTGCCAGAACACGGATTCGCCCATCTCCCGGATGGTGGAAAAGGGTTTGATGCGCATCGGCAAGCCCGTGGATGATATTGAACATGCCATCGAGAACGTGGGCCGACTGGAAATCTATAAAATGGAGAAGAACGTGAACATCCTGAGTATCATCGCTGGGGTGTCGCCCATGTTTGGCTTCTTGGGAACAATTGCGGGTATGATTCAGACCTTCGCAGCGCTGTCCACGGCCAATAACCTGTCCATCAGTGTAATTGCCGGTGGTATTTATGTAAAAATGTTCACCTCAGGCATCGGTCTTATAGTAGGTATCATTGCGTTCATTTTCTTCAACTATTTGAACACCATGATTGACAGGGTCATCAACCAGATGGAGAACAGTACCTTCAGCTTCCTTGACCTGCTGCAAGAACCAGCGAATTAGTTTTAACTGGATGCTTTTGATACTGGATGCTTGATAGGTACAGGCTACAATATCCAGCTTCAAGTATCCAGCTTCAAGTATCAAAGCATGGCGCTTAGAACAAGAAAACGAGAATTGAGCGAAGTGAATATGTCGTCTATGACGGACATTATTTTCTTCTTGCTGATATTCTTCATGCTGACTTCCACTTTGGTGAAGTTCCATTACATGGAGCTGCCCAAGTCCGGTTCGAGGGCCAAGGCTCCCAAAAAGATTGCCGTGGAGTTGACGAAGGACGGCAAAGCCTTTGTGGAGGGCACTGAGGTGCCTGTGGCACAGTTGGAGTCCAAAATGCGTGAAGAGGTCTCAAAATCAGACAATACACCCGAACATCCTTTGACCGTAACGATTGCCGCCGAGGTGGGCGTTCCGTTCAAAAAGGTGTCGGAAGTGATGGTCATGGCCAACAAGCTGAAAATAAAGGCGATTTTGGCGACAGACCCCGGCAGTGATTAGTTGTAGTATGGGTTTGAGTAGTTTGATTTGTTGGATGGGTTTGAATTGCAATTGCCCATCAACCCGCCAAACTCCTCGAACAAATCAAACGAGAGAAAATGAATTTACACAAGCCAAGACATGTGAGCGGAGAATTGGGGATGTCCTCCATGGCTGATATTTTGTTCATCCTGCTCATGTTTTTCATGATGACCTCCACGCTGGTAGCGCCCAGTGCTTTGCCGCTTTCGTTGCCGGGCAGGTCATCGTCCACCAATAAATTGGCCCAGAAGCGGATGACCGATATTGCCATCACAAAATCTGGGGACTACCTCCTGAACGGCAGAAGCAGCGAATTGCCAGCTATCCAGGCAAAATTGGAAAATGAAAAAGCTGGTCAGGATAAACTGAACGTTACCGTTTCACCCGATGGTGATGCCCCCATCGAAAACGTGGTGGCTATCCTCGACATGACCACAAACCTAGGCATAGATGCTATTTTGACGACGGAGTGATGGAAGTTATGAGTTATGAGTTATGAGTTTAGAGTGGGGAGTCGCTTAAATTGCAATACTGGACTCCAATAAACTAGAAACTGGTAACTCGAATCTGGGGATTTTAAGATTGGCATTAAAATTTTAGCCCCCAGACCAGCGGTATCAAAGCAAATCACCAAAATAATTGAGCCATGTACTCAACTATTCTGAAAGGCGAACTAGACAACAGGCGGTACGGAATGATTGTGAGCTTTGTGCTTCACGCACTTTTGCTTTTGGCCGTACTGTTCGCCCCCGTACTCAGTGTGCCCCCTACCCCGCCAGAACCCGGTGGCATCTTGGTAAACCTTGGCGTGCCTGACCAAGAAGGCACTGGCGACGAAAATGCGCAGGAAGGCAAACCAGGCCCTATTGAGGAAGCGCAACCAGAACAACCTTCTGAACCTGAACCACAACCGGAGGAGGAGGTGAAACCCACACCAAAACCTGAGAAGCCTTCCAAGCCTACGACTTCCAAGCCGCAGCCGCAGAAGGAAGTAGTTACCACCGAAGACCCAGAGGCTGTTGCATTGCGGAAGCAAAAAGAGCAAAAGCGCAAACAAGAAGAAGCTGAATCCAAGGCCCGTGCTGAACAAGCTGCCAGGGATAAAGCTGCTGCCGATGCTGCCGCAAAAGCCAAGGCCGAACAAGCTGCCAAAGACAAAGCGTTGAAAGACCAAATTGGTGGTGCTTTGGGTGGTGGAAAAGGAAATGGCAAAGGGAACAGTGGCAAAACCGGAAACCCCGGCGACCCCAACGGCGGTGATTCCGACATCTTGAGCGGAAAATCCACTGGCTCAGGTGTAATTGGCGGTGGTTTGGGAAATAGGGGTGTCGCTTCAAGACCATCCTCTTTCACCAATACCTGCCCACAAACAGGTCGTGTGGTGATTTACGTATGTGCCGATAGCAATGGGAACGTGACCAAGGCCGAGTTGACGCTCAAAGGCTCCGACGTTTCAGCCACTTGCAATACGAATTTGGCCATCGCCCACGCAAAAAAATACAGGTTCAACAAAGGTGAAGGGACTGTTTGCGGAACCATCACCTATAAGTTTGACGAGAAATAACAAAAGAACGCAATCCAATACTTTTTCAAAAAGGGCGCAGTGCTGAAAGGCTTGTGCCCTTTTGCTTTTGGGGCATTGGGATTGTCCAAAATCATCCAAAAACTCAAATAATTCATGCTTCATGTTTGACAGCCGCCAAAAATTCCCCACCATTGCCCCAATTTTCATCATAAATCATCAACGACATGAAAAACATTACGCTTGCGATTTGCTTTTTGCTCACCAGTTTGGTTGCCTCAGCGCAGGAAATCTGGATTGAAGCAGCATTGAAAGGAGGATATGGCGCTTCTTCTTTACTGAACAAAAACATTCTTGACGATGACGCTTATAGCTATCAAGTAGCACCCAGCTATAATTTTGGTGGCAAACTGGCCCTGAACTTTGGTGCCTTCAATGGCTTTTCAATGGAGGGCCTTTTGTCGAAAGGTGCAGCAAAATGGCAGTACGACAGCCCATTGCTAGGCAGCGACCGAGACAACGAAATTGAATGGAAAAACATTGATGCGCTGCTGCTGTTCCGCCACATCAACCACCGGGTTTATTTTGAGCTAGGGCCTAAATACTCAAAACTAAGGTCGGTCAAGCATTCGGATACGGGAGCGGAGGTTGCCGGTGCAGACAAGTACTACAAAAAGGACTATATCTCAGGTGTGCTCGGCTTTGGAGGTTATATCACCGGAACGGAAACCTTTTCGCTGGGACTTGGCCTGCGGTTCCATTATGGCCTCACGGATTTTGTCACCAGTGATGGTCAAAAGGCAGGTTATCCGAACCCTGGCCGCTTGACTCCTTACGAATCCACTGCGGTGACAAGGCCCATTTTGGCGGAGTTTATGGTGGAGTTCAATTTCGGCATTGGCCACTGGGCGCAGACTTCTTGCAGTGAACGCATGCACTTTTACCGTTCAGGAAGGTAAATTAGTCATCCCGTTTTTTTCAGGATAACCCAATAAAGCGGTTGACTAAAGGTGGTGTTCCAATGAAACCCATCCTCTGGCACCCACAAAAAAGAATGGTGACGGAATCTTTCGAATCCGCCGCCATTCTTTTTTGTGGTTTTCCGGCAGTTTTACTTCGCAAAACTGCCGGAAAACCCATTTTTTAACTCCAATTAGTCCAGCTTGGTCAGCTTTATCGCCTTTGTTTGCTGGCCATCCAAATGCAGTGACAGGTAATAAGCGCCGCTTGGCAGCTCCGCATCAAATACCATGCTCGTAGTGTTCTTTTCCACTTTCCTGGTCCAAACTGTTTGGCCAACTGCATTTGCCACCCGCAGTTCCGCATTGTCGAAGCTGGTAGGTAGGTCAAACGAGATATTGGCCTGCCCGGAGAAAACATTTGGGCTTATTTTCAAATTTACTTCAGCCGCTTCCAACCAATTGGTGCCGTTGGTGCCTGGAGGGAAAAGCTGCACATCCAAGATGGTTTTCACGCCATTTTCAAGGCTTACGGCCTCGACGGTCTTCAGTTCATACCCATTTTTAAAGAAGGTCACATCGAAAGTTCCAGCGGTT